>JALZFU010000262.1 GCA_030861385.1 Actinomycetota bacterium | reverse complement strand
CGCGTGCGGCGAGCACGGCGGCGCCGTACGACATCTCGCCGTGCGTCAGGGTCGGGCCGTCCTCGACGGCGAGCACCCGCTTGCCGCGGAGCGCCTCCGCGTCGCCCTCGACCTCGAAGGGCGAGGCGGCGCGGACGATCTCGGCGCGCCGGTTGAGCTCCCTGATGGAGTCGACGACCGCCTCGACCGTCCCGGGCGGTGCGCTGTCGACCTTGTTCACGACGCACACGTCCGCGCTGCGGACGTTCGCCTCGCCCGGGTGGTACGTGCGCTCGTGTCCCGCGCGGTGCGGGTCGCAGACGACGACGTGGAGGTCAGGGGCGATGAACGGCATGTCGTTGTTGCCGCCGTCCCAGACGACGACGTCCGCCTCCTCCTCGGCCCGGCGGAGGATTCGCTCGTAGTCGACACCGGCGAAGACGAGGTTCCCCTCCCTGAGGTGAGGCTCGTACTCCTCGCGCTCCTCGATCGTGCAGTCGGCCGCGTCGAGGTCCTCGTAGCGCTCGAACCGCTGCACCGCCTGGCGCGCGAGATCGCCGTACGGCATCGGATGGCGAAGGACGGCGACGCGGTGCCCGGACTCGCGAAGGACGCGCGCGACGTGGCGGGTCGTCTGACTCTTCCCCGAACCCGTTCGGACCGCGCAGATCGCCACCACCGGCTTCGAGGAGCGAAGCTCGGTCGCGCGCGGGCCGAGCAGCCGGTAGTCGGCGCCCGCTGCGAGCGCGATCGAGGCGACGTGCATCACGTGCTCGTGCGAGACGTCCGAGTAGGCGAAGACAACCTCGTCGACCCCCTGACGGGCGACCAGGTCGCGCAGGTCAGCCTCGGCGACGATCGGAATCCCGTTCGGGTAGCGGGGCCCGGCGAGCGCCGGGGGGTAGACGCGTCCGTCGATGTCCGGGATCTGCGTCGCCGTGAACGCGACGACCTCCACGTCGTCGCTCGCCCGGAAGACGACGTTGAAGTTGTGGAAGTCGCGGCCGGCGGCGCCGGCGATCACGACGCGCCTCACAGGCGAAGCGGTTCGGTCGTACGCTCGATCACCGACTCCAACTCGAGGTCTCCTCCCGTCACCTCGCGGAGGAGCTCGTCGGCGCTCAGCCGCTGCCCCTCGTGCCAGAGCTCCCGAAGGAGCGACCCCGCCTCGCGGCGACTGAACCACGCCGAGCCGAACTCCTCGCGGAGGAAGGCGCGCATCTGGGCCTCGAACGCCCACGAGCGCAGGTAGTTCGTCACGTAGAACCCGTCGTCGACGTCGGAGAGGAAGTCCGTCTTCGAGGGCTCGATCTTGGTCGCGTCCTCGAGGACCTCCGCGTAGCGCTCGCGCATCGAGTCGAGGTCACCATCCGCGTGGAGCTCGAGCTCGTAGAGGAGCTTCGCCGCGTAGCGTCGCACGAGGTAGAGCCGGACGGTCGCCGCCTCGCCGGCGAAGTCGTGGGGACGGCCGAAGTCGAGCCGTCGTGCGAGCCAGGCCGGATCGTCGACGAGGAGCTCGAGCACCGTCGCCCAGCCCTCGGTTAGCGCGTTGTCGCCGAGGCGACGCGCCTCGAGCGGGAGGTCGGCGGAGGTGTGCGCGAAGTGCTCCGTGTGACCCGCCTCGTGGAAGAGCGCGTGCCAATCGTCGGGTCCGCCCATCGGCTGGATGACGAGGATCACGCGGCCAGGCACCTCGATCGGCGCGCAGAACGCCCGCGGCGTCTTCTGCGGACGCGGCTCGACGTCCAAGTGGACGTTCGGCTGATTGGCGAGGTCGACGCCGAGGTCGGCGAGCGTGCCCGTGAGGGCGGGGAGCATGGCGGCGGCACTGAAGCCGGTGTCCCAGTCGACGGCGCGAAAGAGGCGCAGGACGTCCGGTCGCCGCGCCTCCTCGAGCGACATTCCGAGCCGCGCCCGGAAGAGCGCGGTCATTGAGCGCACGTACACGTCCTCGGTCGCGGCGAGGAGCCGCTCGCACTCGGCCGCGAGATCGGCGAGCGGATACCCGAAGCCCTCGTAGAGCTCGCGGTAGGTCCCCGCTCCCAGCTCGGCCGCGCCCTCGTGCATGAGCTCGAGAACGTGCGCATGCAGCGGATTGAGATGCTCGTCCGCGAGCTCGGCACGCGTGCTCTCGATCCGGTCGCGCCGTGCCCGGTCGGGCTCGTTCGCGACCGCGGCGCGGAAGAGGCGGTAGGGAATCTCCTCGCCGTCGACGGTTGCCGAGAGAGAGGTCTCGAGGCGCGCGATGTCCTCCCGGGCCGCGCGCGTTCGAAGGCCGATGTACCCCTCCGCGGCGAAGCGCCGAAGCTCCGCCGTCGCGACGCCTTCGCGCGCGGCGGCGTCGAGGGCGCGGTAGGCGTCGAGCGTGAAGAGGTCGGCGTGGCGCTCGTAGACGGGCGCGAGGTCCAGGCTCGCCTTGTGCCCGGCGAAGTGGAGATACTGCTCCTCGTCGAGCTCGGCGAGGAACCGGTCCGCCTCCTCCCGATACGCGTCGACCGTGCCGCTGCCGAGTGAGGCGGTCGCCATCGGCGGCGTACGATACCGACCGGTGCTACGTGAGTTCGAGGTCAGGACCGAGCGTAGGACGCAGGCGCTCGACGTGACGAGCCAGGTTCGCGAGGCGATCGCCGGCGCGGGCGAGGCGGCGGCAGCGCTCGTCTACGTCCCGCACACGACGGCGGGTGTGGTCGTCCAGGAGCACGCCGACCCCGCCGTCGCGCACGATTTGGAGCGAGCGCTCGAGCGGATCGTCGGGGATGAGTGGGGCTGGGAGCACGTCGAGGCCGGGGAGGAGAACGCGCCGTCGCACGTTCGCGCCGCGCTCACCGCGACGTCCGTCCTCGTGCCGCTTCGCGGCGGCGACCTCGCGCTCGGAACGTGGCAGGGAATCTTCTTCTGTGAGTTCGACGGCCCCCGGCGTCGGACGATCTACGTGACGCCACTCGCGTAGGACGCCTCCGGGGAGGACCCACCTCGCCGTCTGGCGCCTGAGCGAGCGGCACGGCCCCTTCCCCCGCCTACACTGGCCGAGTGGCCGCGCCCGTCGCCCGTGGGGAAGAGCTCGAGCTCCGAGTCGACTCGCTCGCCTACGGCGGGAACGGCGTCGCGCGGCTGAACGGCTTCGTCGTCTTCGTCCGGCGCGGGCTCCCGGGGGACACCGTTCGCGCGCGCGTCACGAAGGTGAAGCGAAGCCACGCCGAGGCGCTCGCGCTCGAGGTCGTCGAGCCCGGCTCGTCGCGCGTCGAGGCACCGTGCGCTCACTATCCCGCCTGCGGCGGCTGCCGCTTCCAGGATCTCGCCTACGAGGCTCAGGTCGCAGCCAAGGCGGCGCAGGTGCACGACGCGCTCGCCCGGATCGGCGGCCTCGGCGACGTCGAGCTCGAGCCCGCCGTGCCGGCCGAGTCGATCTTCGGCTACCGAAACAAGCTCGAGTACTCCTTCGCGACGACGCCGGCCGGTGCCGGGCTCGGCTTCCACAAGGCCGGGCGCTGGGACGACGTCCTCGACGTCGACCGCTGCTGGCTCACGACGGACGTCGGAAACGCGATCCGAAACGCCGTTCGCGAGTGGGCGCGCGCCGAGGGGCTCCGCGCCTACGACCGGGAGACGCAGGAGGGGTACCTGCGACACCTCGTCGTCCGTGAGGGGCGAAACACGCGCCAGGCGCTCGTCACGCTCGTCACGGCGCCCGGCCAGCTTGCCGGCGAGGAGCGGCTGGTCGCCGCCCTGAAGCGCTTCCCCGAAGTCCGCTCGATCCACTGGGGCGTCAACGACCGTCCCGCCGAGGTGGCGAACGTCCCGACGCGCCTCCTCTGGGGCGAGCCGTGGATCGAGGAGGATCTCCTCGGCCTGCGCTTCCGCGTTCGGCCGAACGCGTTTCTGCAGACGAACACCGCGATGTGCGAAGCGCTCTACCGCCTGGCGATCGAGTACGCAGGCCTCTCGCGCGAGGACACGGTCTACGACCTCTACTGCGGAATCGGCACGATCGGTCTCGCGATGGCTGCGGACGCGCTCACCGTCTGGGGGGTCGAGGCTTCCGAGGAGTCGGTGGCGTGCGCGCTCGAGAACGCGGCAGTGAACGGGGTCGCGAACGCCGCCTTCTTCGCCGGGGAGGTCGGCGCGTCGCTTGCGGAGCTCCGCGACCGCGCCGGGCGACCCGACGTGGTCGTCGTCGACC
>JALZFU010000358.1 GCA_030861385.1 Actinomycetota bacterium | reverse complement strand
GGATGGTTCCCCCGACGAGCGGCCGCGTAAGCGGACGCGGCGAGGATCGCGCGGCGGTCGAAACCGGCGCCGCAAGCGCGCCGCAGTCGAGACCGAGGAGGCGGCCGAGAGCGCGCCCGCGCAGGAGACGGCCGCCGCCGTTGCCGGCGACGAGGAGGGGGGCTAGACTGGACACGAGCGGGCGAAGGCCCGCTCCTTTTCGGTGTGGCTATGACCTACGCGATTATCAGGGTTGGCGGAAAGCAGTATCGCGTCCGCGAGGGCGAGCGACTCGTCGTCGACCGGCTGCCGTACGACGAGGGCGCGACGTTCGCTCCCGACGTCCTCGCGCTCGGCGGAGAGGGCGATGCGATGATCGGGCCCGACGAGGTCGGCGGACGACAGGTGACAGCGCGCGTCGCCGCTCACGTCCTCGGCGACAAAGTGATCGTCGGGAAGCATCGACGCCGTACCGGCTACCGGCGGCGAAACGGCCATCGGAGCCGCCTCTCTCAGATCGAGATCCAGTCGATCTCCGACGCGAAGCCGAGGCGAACGGCGAAGAAGAGCGAGACGAAGGAAGACGATGGCGCATAAGAAGGGACTCGGCTCGTCGAAGAACGGCCGCGACTCCGAGTCCAAGCGACTCGGTGTCAAGGTGTTCGACGGCCAGCGGATCACGGCTGGGACGATCGTCGTCCGCCAGCGCGGGACGCGGTTTCGGGCTGGCCCGGGCGCAGGCCTCGGTCGCGACCACACGATCTTCGCGACGCGCGACGGGCGCGTCTCGTTTCGGACGTCCGGCGAGAGCCGCTTCGTCTCGGTCGTCTAGGCCCCTCGGGGCGGATGTTCCAAGACCGGGCCCGCATCGAGGTCGCGGGAGGACGTGGCGGCGACGGAGCCCTCTCGTTTCGGCGCGAGAAGTACGTCCCGAAGGGCGGCCCCGACGGCGGCGACGGAGGGAAGGGCGGCGACGTGGTGCTCGTCGCCGATCCCGATCGGCGCGATCTCGCGTTCTTCGCTCGAAACGCTCGCTTTCGCGGAAGTCGCGGCCGGCACGGCGAGGGGTCGAACCGTCGCGGCGCCGACGGGAAGTCTCTTGAGCTCCTGGTTCCCGTCGGGACGCAGGTCTTCGACGCCGACGGGCGGCTCGTCGCCGATCTCGCCCACGCGGCCGCACGCGTCACCGTTGCCCACGGCGGGCTCGGCGGCTTCGGCAACCGGCGCTTCGCAACGCCGACGGAGCAGGCGCCGCGGGTCGCCGAGGTCGGCCAGCCGGGCGAGGAGCGCTCGCTCGAGCTTCGGCTGAAGCTGCTCGCGGATGCCGCCCTCCTCGGCTTTCCGAACGCGGGAAAATCGTCCCTCCTTCGCCGGCTCTCGAACGCAAAGCCGAAGGTCGCCGAGTACCCCTTTACGACGCTTGCGCCCGTCCTCGGGACGGTCGAGGCGCCCGACGGGCGTCAGCTCACGGTCGCCGACGTGCCCGGCCTCCTTGAAGGGGCGAGCGAGGGCGTCGGGCTCGGCGACGAGTTCCTCGCGCACCTCGAACGTGCGCGACTCTTCCTGCACGTGATCGACGCGCAGGAGGACGCGGTCGAACGGTTCAGCGCGATCGACCGGGAGCTCGCCGCGTACGGCGCGGGGCTCGCCGCGCGCGCCCAGATCGTCGTCGTGAACAAGATCGATCTCGTGCGCGAGCGGCGCGCCGCCCGGATCGACGATCCGCGAGTCCTCGGCGTCGTGCACGTCTCCGCACTCACCGGCGCGGGGATCGAGGAGCTCGTGCGCATGCTCTTCGACGTGATTCCCGACGAGCCTCGCCACGAGCGCGGAACGGAAGAGGATCTGGCTGACTTCCTCGTCTACCGCCCGGAGCCGCCGTGGCGACGTCCGCTCCGGATCCTCCGCGCCGACGGGGGCTACCGCGTCACGGGGAGAGCGGCGGCCAGCGTCGACCCGATCGAGCTCCGCGAGGCGCTTCGGGCGGCGGGAGCGAAGCCGGGCGACCAGGTCACCGTCGGCGATCGGTCCTTCTCGCTCGAGTGAGCGCCCGACGATCGGTGTCTTGCGCGCCCGCGGACGTCCCTGCCGTCGTCGCGGTCGGATTCCTGGGCGGAACGTTCGACCCCCCGCACCTCGGGCATCTCGCGCTCGCCCGCGCCGCGATGCAGGAGCTCGATCTCGAGCGGCTCGTCGTCGTCGTCGTCGGCGAGCCGCCGCACAAGCACGTCGAGACCGATGCCGAGACCCGGTTCCAGCTCGCCGAAGCGGCCTTCGCGGAGGTCGCGAACGTCGAGGTCTCCCGCCACGAGCTCGATCGCGCCGGGCCCTCGTACACGATCGATACAGCGCGCTGGGCGGCCGAGCTGTTCCGGGATCCCGTCTTCGTCGTCGGGGCGGACGAGTTCGCGGACTTCCTCACGTGGAAGGACCCGAACGCCGTCCTCGCATGTGCGCGGCTTGCGGTCGCGACGCGGCCCGGCTACGACCGGGAGACGCTCGAGGCCGTCCTCGCCCACGTCCAGCGGCCGGACCGCGTTCGCCTCTTCGAGCTCGAGCCGATTCCGATCGCCTCGCGCGACGTCCGCGCGCGGGTTGCGCACGGCGAGTCGATCGCGCCTCTCGTCCCGCCCCGCGTCGCGCGGCTGATCGACGAGCTGGGCCTCTACCGCGGCACGTAGGCGGTTTGCCGCGTCGAGCGGGCGGCGGCTACGCTCTGGCGAATGCCTGGCAGGGAGAGGAGCGGCTGACGCGCTGACGCCGCTCGAGCAAGCGCAACGGATCGCCGGCTTCGCCCAGGACAAGCTGGCGAAGGACATCACGATCCTCGACATGCGCCCGGTGTGCTCCTACACCGACTACTTCGTCGTCTGCACCGGGCAGAACGCGCGTCAGGCGAAGGCCATCTTCGACGAGGTGCACGGGCGGTTGAAGCGGGAGCACCGCGTGATCCCGCATAACGTCGACGGCGTGAAGGAGGCGAGCTGGATCCTCGCCGACTATCTCGACGTCGTCCTGCACGTCTTCACGCCGGAGGCGCGCTCGTACTACCGCCTCGAGGAGCTCTGGGGCGACGTTCCGAGCGTTGAGCTCGCGACCGCCGCTTCCTAAACGGCGCCGAGCGTCCCCTCGGATCCCTCGCCGAAGCCCCCGATCGCCCAGATGACGATGATGATCGTCGCGATCAGCGCCGCGAGCAGGAGGAGGCCGCCGATGAACGCGATCGGCGGGCTCGTGAGGCGCAAGCGGCGTCGAGTCTCCGCCCTCGGCTCGTCCACGACATCACTCTACAAGCCGAAGTCGGAGGAGTAGCCGGCGCGCGTCGGGACGTCCGCGAGGCGGGTGAACGGCCGCCAGGGAACGGGCTCCCACGCGGTCGCCCGGCACATCGGGCAGGCGGGCGGCGACCCGGCGAGGGCGACGCCGTAACCGCAGACGCCGCAGCGAAACTCGCGTCGACTCGCTCCACTCGCGCGCACGTCGGCGACCGTAACCGTTCCCGCCGACTCCCCGCGCATCGCCATGCCTCGCCCTCCTTGCGGGTCGCCTACCCGCGAGCGGGGGCGTCGAAACGCTCGCGAACGCGTTCGCTATCGTGTCGCGCGCGGGGCCATAGCTCAGCTGGGAGAGCGCCACGCTGGCAGCGTGGAGGTCACGGGTTCGAATCCCGTTGGCTCCATTTCGCCGCTCGCGCAGTCGCCCGCGGCTCCCCGGCGTCCAAGTGTCCCCGCCCCGGGGCTTCGAGGACGCGCTGCTCTCCGAGTGCGAAGCCGCGCTCGGTTCGGAGGCCGGTCGCGCGGGCGCGTCTCTCGTCACCCGCGCTAGAGAAGCCGCAGCAGAAGGATGATGAGGATGATTACGAGGATGAGTCCGACGATGCCGCCCACGTACATCTGTTGCGACCTCCGGTGGAGAAAAGGTTCTCGAGACGGAGTTCTCTCCGGGAAGCGCGGGTAGTAACCCTTCGGGCGAGGAAGAGAGGAGGTCGTTGTGGAGCAGGACCTGTGGACCTACCGTAGCGAGGCGTCGCGTCCAGGCAGCACGCTGACGGGCGTCGCCCCGGACGTCGACCTCGTCGGCTTCTCCGTCGAGGCGACCGACGGTGGGATCGGGAAGATCGACGAGGCTTCGTACGACGTCGGCGCGAGCTACCTGGTCGTCGACACGGGCCCGTGGATCTTTGGGAAGAAGGTACTGCTCCCCGCCGGGCTCATTCGCGACGTCGACGTGGATGCCGAGACGGTCTTCGTGAACCGCACGAGGGACGAGATCAAGGACGCGCCTGAGTTCGATCCCGAGACGTACCGCTCGGACGCCTACCGGGCCCAGATCGGTGGCTACTACACCGGCCTGAGCACGTATACCCCGCCCGAGACGTCGACGAGCACCTACGGCGACGAGCGGAGCGGCCTCTAGGAAGAGCTCCGGGCCTTCGGGCGGTCTCACGAGCAATCGACCTCGCCTCGACCGCCCGGGCGTTGGGGGGCCCGTGGCGATGCGGCGCGTCTCGGGGCCGCCTACGCGTGACATTCTCCGTCTCGAGCTCCTATGAGGGAGGGGCGATGCCGGGCAGCCTCGCCGCGGCTGTGAAGCGAGACGGTGAACCACCTTTGCAGCGATGGAATCAAGTGGGGACTCTCGTGCACGGTGAGACCGCGGCCGATCCGGCCCCGATGCGGCGGGGGCTGGAACCGGCGGAAGGAGCGACATCCGATGGCTCCTTCCTCGCTCGGAGGGGCAAGCCTTGCGGCGGGTTTGCCCCACCACCTCGATCCCGACGACGCCGCGAAACCGGCTTGGACGACCGAGACCTCACCATTCCTTGGCAGGATTTCCTCGCGCTCGAGGGTGAAGAAGCAGCCCTCCTCGTTGCTGCTCGATACGACGCGCTGCGCGCGGCCGACTGCGACGCCGAGGCCGCCTTCGTCGTCGCTGTCCATCCCGAAATCGGTGTCGGTGACGCGGTTGCGCTCATCCGGCGTGGATGCACGCTGCGAACGGCGATCCGGATCCTTCGCTGAAAGGCGGATCGTCCGACCGAAGATCGGCCGAACCAGCGAGTTGGCGAGAGACGTCGGGCGATCTTTGAGATAGACGGGGCTCCCGCTCCGCTCCGTCGTCGCCGGCGAAAAAAGCGAAGGGCGACTCGGCTGCGGCCCCCGAATCGCCCTTCCTTCGCTACCTGGCGGTTCCGCTGGCGAGACGGAACGCTTACATGAGGAGCCTGATGTAGGGGGCACCGCTCGTCCTCCCCCATCCGGGGGAACTGAGGGCTCGCGTCGAGGAGTCGAGCATCGCTCAGCGCCGCGCGAGGATCAGGCGCAGAACGGCCGAGTAGTCGTCCTGGCCCAGCCCCGCCTGCTCGGCGTCGGCAAACCAGGCCCGCACGGAGGCGGCCAGCCGTAACTCGACGCCGGACGATCGGGCCGCCTCGGCGATCAGGTCCGCGTCCTTCCGAGCGAGGGAGAGCGCGAACCGCGTCGGGTAGCGGCCAGTCTCGACTGATTCGCGCCGCCGGTCGGCCTGCGCGGCGAGCGGGGTCACAGCCAGGACCTGGAACGCGACGCCCCGTGGCAATCCGAGACCGTCCGCGAGCGCGAGTGACTCGCCGAGGACACCGAGGACGCCGAGCAGGGTCGTGTTCGCGACGAGCTTCGCGCCCGTGCCTGCGCCGACGGGCCCGACCGGAACGACCGAGCCGAGTACCGCGAGGAGCGGGGTCCACCTCTCGACGGGCGCGGGGTGACCGCCGACGAAGACGACGAGTGCTCCCGCTTCCGCCTCGGTCACGCTTCCGAGCACGGGGGCGTCGAGGAACCGGTCGGGCGGGAGCGACGACGCCAGTCGAGCGGTGGCGGCCTGTCCGACCGTGGACATCTGGATCACGGTCGTCGCGGCGCTTCCTCCGGCGAGGATGCCGTCCGAGCCCTCGGTGACGTCACGAAGCGCGCCCGGGTCGGCAACCATCGTGAGGACGACCTCCGTTCGCCGGGCGGCCTCGGCCGGCGTCTCGGAACGCCTCGCGCCTAGCTCGACAAGCGGCCGCGCCCGGGCGGGGTCGCGGTTCCAGACGACGAGCTCGTGTCCCGCGTCGAGCAGGCGGCGCGCGATCCGTGCTCCCATCGCGCCCAAGCCGACGACGGCGACGGAGGCCATGTCAGAGCGGAGTATGGCGGAGGCGCGATTCGCCTACCCCCGACGCGGGTACTTCGTGCGCATGGAGCGAGAGGAGAAGCAGGGGCGACCCGGAGAGCTGGCCGATGCTCCCGAGGAAGCGCTGCCCGAGGACCCCGCCGTCCCGGGGGTGAAGCTTCCTTCGGACGAGCCGGGCCAGGGCACGGGATCGAACACGGAGAAGGATCCCGACGATTGGGTGACGGGCGACGAACCGATGACGGGTGCGCAGGCCTCCTACCTGCGAACGCTCACGCAGGAGGCGAGCGAGCCGTTCGACGAGACGCTCACGAAGGCGGAGGCCTCGAAGCGGATCGACGAGCTGCAGGCGAAGACGGGGAGAGGGCGACGGTGAGCGAACCGGAGGACCGCGGGGACGCGAGGGTGGAGCCCGTCGGCCGAGCCGACGAGGACGAGGACGCCGTCGACCAGGCGGCCGAGGCCGACGAGACGCTGCCCCCGGCGAGCATGCCCGGCGGTCCGGAGTATCCCGAGGAGGCGAGCGAGGGCCCGGACACGGGTGCCCCGGCCCACTAGCAGCGCGGTGCAAGACGCCGGAGAGGACGGCACGGGGCGCGGCGGTCGGTTCGCCCGCTTTCGTCAAACCGCGAGGGGTGGCTAGGCGCCGAGCGCGGACGAAAGGAGCTCGTCTCGCGCCTCGAGGTCGCGGAGGCCCGCCCGCCGCCGTCCCGTTCGTCATTCCCCATCCGCCGTAGCCCGTCGCGACGACGCACGGCTCGCCCTCCTCGACGTCGACGGCCCGCGTGCGCTCGAAGACGTGGCTCCGTCACGCGGGAGGGTTGGCGAGGAGCGGAAGGAGGTGCTTCCGGATCTGCAGCTGCGCCTGGTTCTCGACGATCACCGCACCCGCGACGGGGAAGGGAAGCTCGGTCCCGTGCTCGTCGACGAATCGCTCGACCTCGTCGATCGCTCCTTGGTTCGCGGCGCACACGTCCACCTCGATCGCGCCCGCGAGCGCCGGGTACTCCGTCTCGGGCGTGGACGCGATCGAGTACGACGTCCCGGTCTCGGGGATCGAGCTCACGTCCGTGCCGTTCCGTCGAGCTCGAAGAGCCAGAAGTCGCGGCGGATGACCGGCAGAGCGACGTTGAAGACCGGGATGTCTCCGATCGAGCCGTGGAAGCGACCGGCGTGGCCGTGGCCGTGCACGACGAGGTCGGGGCGGTGCGCCTCGATCGGCGGCGCCATTCGGTCGGTGCCGAGGAACGTCCAGATCGTCTTCGGCTCGCCCTCGAGCGTCGTCCAAGTCGGTGCGTAGTGGAGGAGGACGATCCTGACGGGGCAGTCGGCGATCGCGTCGAGCCCGTGCTCGAGCGCGCGCACCTCCTCGGTCGTCTCCGCGTAGACCTGGCGGAGGACCGGCTCGCCGAAGTCGGGGAGCTGGGAGTCGGGAAAGCCGCCGACGAACCCCTTCGTGCCGACGATCCCGACCCGCGTGCCGTGGACGTCGAGGGTCGTCCACGACCGGTTCAGGACGGTAATGCCGGCGTCGCGAAGGAGGCGCATGATCTCCTCCTGTCGGTTCGAGTGCCAGTCGTGGTTTCCGAGAACCGCTACGACGGGGACGGCGAGCGTCTGCACCGCGCCGGCGAGGACGGCCGCCTGCTCGGGCTCCCCGTGCGTCGTGAGATCGCCGGCGAGGAGGACGAGGTCGGCGCCGTCAAGGCGCGCGAACGCCTGCTCGATCTCGCCGCGACGCGACGGCGAGCAGTGGATGTCTCCGGCTGCAGCGACGCGAATCCGCATGGCTCCTATCTTGCCGCCCCGACGCGGCACGCCATGTGCCGCCTGCGCTCGTCTGGGGGAGATGGCGGCGGACGCCTCCGGTACGCTCGCGCCATGCCCGAGTTCGAGGAGATGTGCGCCACGATGAAGAAGGCGGCGGGCGCCCTTCGCGACGCCGACGTCCCGTTCGTGCTCGGCGGCGGGCTCGCGGCGTGGGCGCGGGGCGGGCCTTCGTCGGACCACGATGTCGACCTTCTCGTGAAGCCCGACGACGCCGAGCGCGCCGTCAAGGCGCTCGAGGGCATCGGGATGCGGATCCAGAAACCCCCGGAAGGATGGCTCCTCAAGGCCTTCGACGGCGAGGTCATGGTCGACGTGATCTACGACCCGGCGACGGGGCCGGTTACAGACGAGGTGATCGGGCGCGCCGAGGAGCGCGAGGTGCTTTCGACGCGGATGCGCGTCATGGCGCTCGAGGACATCCTCGTCACGAAGCTTCGGGCGCTCAACGAGACGCACCTCGACCTCGGTGGGACGCTCGAGATCGCGCGCTCGCTGCGCGAGCAAATCGACTGGGATGAGGTGCGCGAGCGAACGAAGGACTCGCCGTACGCAAAGGCGTTCTTCACCCTCGTCGAGGAGCTCGGGATCGTCGCGCCGAGCGGCGTCGCGGGGTAGACTCGAAAGGGAGATGACGAAGCTCGGCCTTATCGGCGGAAGGGGGAGCTAGCGGGCGGCG
>JALZFU010000198.1 GCA_030861385.1 Actinomycetota bacterium | reverse complement strand
CCTCGAGGACGGCTTGCCGCTCGGCTAGCTCATGGTCGAGCGCGAGCCCGCGCTCGGAGGCCGCGAGCTCGTCTCCCAGGACGGCGCGAAGCTCCTGCTCGCGGGCCAGCGCAGCCGCGAGCTCGCTCCTCACGGCGTCGAGATCCGCCGTCGCAGGCTCGCCTCGCTCGACGACCGCCTGTGCCGCGGCCGCTGCGCTCTCGGATTCTGCCGCGGCGGCGTGGAGCGCGTCGCGTCGTCGCTCGAGCTGCGCGCGCAGCCCGGTTCCAAATCCCTTTTCGGTCTCGGCGGCGGCGGTCTCTCGTCTCGGCATGCGGCGAACGGCTCTCCACGGCTGGAGATCGGCTGTGCGCTCGCGACGGCTCACCCCCCTTTGGGGGCGGCTCTGCTACGCCGCCTTGCCGGAGGCCGCGAGCGCGTTCCAGGAGGCGAGGGTGTCGCTCGAGATTTGAGCCCCGATCGAGCCCGGGTCGGGAGCCCAGCGAAGCTCCGCGACCTTCGTCTCATCGGCGAGTGGCTCGGCGCCGACGCGAAGCTCCGCGCGGTAGACGACGAGCGCAGACCCGGTGTCGTCGTTCACCGTGACGGCGACGGGCCGAAGGTCGACGAGGTCGTCCTCGGTGAGCGCGATCTCCTCGGCGGCGTCGGCGAGAGCGGCGGCACGCGGCTCCTCGCCGGGAGCGAGCCCGCCGGAGGCGGAGGCCGTCCAGAGCAGTGGGTCGCGCCCGGTCGAGGGCGCGCGAAGCTGGAAGAGGAAGACGCCCCCCGGGCGCTCGACGAAGAGCTGGACGCCGAGCGCGAAGCCGAGCCGGTAGGCGAGCGATGGCTCCTCGAAGACCACCATCGCCTCCGCATACCGCCCCGCCCGGTGGAGTACGACGCCGCCGGGCGTGACGCCGTGACAGAACGCGATCGGCCCGTCGAAGCGCCCCGGCGTTCGGGCGAGCGAGTTGCGCGCGTCGGCGATCGCGCGCTCGATCGGCCCGTCGACGGAAAGGCCGAAGGGAAAGCGCCGAAACCGGGGCTCGCCGCTCAGAGGGACGACCGCGCGCACGAGCGAAGTCTCGCGCTCGGCTCCGACGGCGGCAACGCCCTGACGACGCGTCGCTAGAGAGCGACGAGCGCGACGAATGCGGGAGGCGGCGCGCCGAGCGGGACCGGCTCCCAGCTCTCGCCGCCGTCCCCGCTCACGTAGAGGCCGCCGTCGGCAAGCCCCGCGTAGAGGCGACCCGGGAGCGCGAGGAGCGCGTACGGCATCGCGTCGAGGGGCTGGGGGAGACCGCCGTCGAGCCGCTCCCACGGGCCGCTGCCGGCCCAACGATAGACGTATGCCTGCGCGTGGCCCGGCCGATGCGCCTCCCGAGGACCGGGGCTCGCCGAGACGTACCAGCGGTCGGGATCGTCGGGATCGACCGCAACCGCCCAGGCGTAGTGTCGGTCGCGCCCGGCGTCGACCGGCCGCCACGTGAGGCCGCCGTCATGGCTCCACGCCGTCCCGCCGCCCGCCGCCTCGTACGCCCGGCCGGGGACCTTCGGATGCCACGCGAGGGAGTGGACATCGCGCTGGGCGCCCGGTCGGTGGTCGTGCCACGTCTCGCCGCCGTCCTCGCTGACCATGAGGCCGCCGAGCTCGATTCCGACCAGCAGCCGCTGCGGGTCGTGCGGGCTGGGAGCGATCCAGCGAACGTGCGACGTCCAGGGACGGGGCGGGAAGCTCCAGGTCGGTGCCGACGGGAGCGAGCGGAGGCTCGCGAGCTCGTCCCAGCTCTCGCCTCCGTCCTGGCTTCGGAAGAGCATGCTCGGCTCGCAGCCCCCGTACACCGCCCCGTCCGGCCCGACCGCGAGCGAGAAGACGTCGGCCGCTGGGAAGGGGAGTGCGCGCCACGTCTCGCCCCGGTCGTCGCTCTTCCAGACGCCCGCTCCGCGCGACCCGCAGTAGACGGCCCCTGCGCCCTCGGCGAGACACTGAGCGCCTTCGATCGCTGTCGCGACCGTCTCCCACCCGTCGTCGTCCCCTCGAAGGAGCACGACTCCCTCGCCGGTCGCTCCCACGATCTCCATCAGCATCGAGCCGAAGCCGCCTCCACCCTACGCCTTCAGGCGGACCGGAAGCCGCCGGCGGCCCCAGGCGCCTGGCGGACCCGCGAAGACGCCCGGCAGGCGTTCGCCGCACTCTCGGCAGCGGCCGTCGTCGGTCAGCCGGTAGGCGCCCAGCCGATACCAGTCGCGCTCGACGACCCGCGTTCCGCACCGCGAGCAGTACGTCGACCCGCCCTCAGCATCGAAGACGTTCCCGGTGTAGACGTACCGGATGCCGTTCTCCCTCGCGATCTCCCGCGCGCGCGAGAGCGTCGCAGGCGGCGTCGGCGGGACGTCGAGCAGCTTGTAGTCCGGGTGGAAGGCCGTGAAGTGGACGGGGACGTCGGATCCGAGCCGCTCGAGGATCCACCAGGTCATTGCGTCGATCTCCGCGTCCGAGTCGTTCTTCCCCGGGATGAGCAGGTTCGTGATCTCGAACCAAACGTCCGTCTCGTGCTTCAGGTACTCGAGGGTCGCGAGGACGGGCTGGAGGCGGCCGGCGCACACGCTTGCGTAGAAGTCCTCAGTGAACGCCTTGAGGTCGACGTTCGCCGCGTCCATGTGGCGGTAGAACTCAGCGCGCGGCTCGGCGCAGATGTAGCCCGCCGTCACGGCGACGGCCTTGAGGCCGCGTTCTCGGCACGCGTCGGCGACGTCGATCGCGTACTCGAGGAAGATCACCGGGTCGTTGTACGTGAAGGCGACGCTCGAGCATCCGAGTGCGACGGCCGCGTCCGCGATCGCCTCCGGCGAGGCCGCGTCGGCCAGCGTGTCGAGCTCGCGCGACTTTGAGATGTCCCAGTTCTGGCAGAAGCGGCACGAGAGGTTGCAGCCGGCCGTCCCGAAGGAGAGGACGGAGCTCCCGGGAAGGAAGTGGTTCAGCGGCTTCTTCTCGATCGGATCGACGCAGAAGCCGCTCGAGCGCCCATACGTCGTCAGGACGATCTCTTCGCCCTCGCGCGCGCGGACGAAGCAGAGACCGCGCTGACCCTCGCGGAGCTTGCACGCGCGCGGGCAGACGTCGCACTGGATCCGTCCGTCCTCGAGGCGGTGCCAGTAGCGGGTCGGAACCGTCGCCGTCATCGCTTCAGTTTGAGGGAGTGGACGACGACGCGCGGCGACTCCTGCTCCGCGGCCGCTCGCACCGCCCACCGGTCCGGCGCGAGCGCGAAGAACGCCCGTGCCGGCGGGCGCCCGGGCTCCGCGAGGAGCACCTCGCCCTCCGAAGCGACGAGGCGCGGCAGGAGCTCGAGGAGGAGCTCCACGTTGCGACGCTCGTAGAGGACGTCGGCCGCGACGACGAGGTCCCAAGGCGCGCGGGCGACGAGCCCGTCCGGACGAGCCCAGTCGACGAGCTCCGTCTCGATCGCGACCCCGTTCCGCTCGGCGTTCGCGGCCGCGAGCGCGACGGCGTCGGGCGCCCAGTCG
>JALZFU010000181.1 GCA_030861385.1 Actinomycetota bacterium | reverse complement strand
CCACCTCCGAGTCGGTCGTGGCAGCCTCATCCCTCTCCTTTCGCCAGCCCGTTTGGGCGCTCTCGCGCCACCGCAGTCGCAGCCACGCGTAGCCGGTCTTCTAACCGCCGGTGATAGTTGGATCAATAGGTCTCTCGGCCCATTTCCAAGTGGCAAGTACCGCCGACCTGCCCGGGCTTCTCTGGAGACCAGGCGAAAACGGCGCTATGGCGTACCCATCGATCCTTCCTGCGAGAGCCGGCGTTTCGGGGCCGTATTCGCGCATGGCGTCCGTCGCGACGTCCTCATGCGCTCCCCTGCGGACAGCCTCGCACCGGCGGAGGTTCCGAAGCAGCGGAACGCCCGGCCGGTCGAAGTGCTCGATGCGGAGACGCTCGCCCGCCTCGTCGGCACCGGCACGTCGGAGCGTTGGCGAGCTGCGCTCGGCCTCGCCGGCTTCGGCGGCCTTCGACTCGGCGAACTCCGCGCACTCCGGTGGTCCGACGTGAACCTCGAGGCCGGGACGATCGTTGTATCGCGCTCCATGCTCCCCGACGGCACGGCGAAGGCACCGAAGACGGCGGCCGGCGCGCGGACCTTGCCGCTCGTCCCGCCGCTTCGGCGCCTGCTCGTCGAGTGGCGGCTCCGCTCGCCGCGCGCGCACCCGGACGACCTCGTCATTGCACGGCGTCGGGCGGGCCAGTCCAGGAGCGAAACGTCCGCCGTGCGCTCGACGACGCGAAGAGCATCGCGAACCTCGGCGACACCGACGGGCGCCTCTCGATGCACGCGCTCCGGCACGCCTACTGCTCGGCGCTCGCGACGGCCGGCCTCTCTCCGACGACGCTCGCCCGGATCACGGACCACTCGGATCCTGGCTTCACGTTGAGGATCTACGCACGCGACGGCCGCGACGAGGCGGCGCTCGTCGCCGATGTGCTTGCACACGCCGCCGACGCCGGGTTCCGCAGCTAGTCAGCCTCGTGGTCAGCCTTGGGTCGCTTCCTGGGCTCTATGCGTACATCGCCGCTCTCATCCGCGTCCACGTCGTGGATCCAGCGCTCGGAAGCGCGACGACGAGATCCAAGCCATCGAGGAGCGCACGCGAGACAGTGACTGCAACGCGACGACCAAGAGCGCCCGTTCCGCGATCGGATCGTCAGCAGGCGCCCGTGGCGCCGCGCGGCCGGACCCCGCCCGAGCTCGCCGCCTTCCAGGGCGCCGCCGAGGTCGCCGACCTCTACTCGGATCCGGGCGCTGCCGCTGGGCGTTCGGTCGCGCAATCCGTTTCCGTCCTCTACCCGTACGGAACGAAGGTCGTGGACGTGTCCTGCGACACGAAGGAGGGTCGACGATGAAGCGGATCCTGCTCGTTCTTGCAGCCGTTCTCGCGCTGGTTGCTTTGGTGCTTCCGGCCACTGCTGCCCGCGCCGAGCTTCCGGACGCAACCTGCAACACGGGAACGATGACCGCGCATCTCAGCATCCCGATGGTCGCTCCCGGGAACGAAGTGGCGCACGTGAGCGTGCCCTGCGGGTAAACGCCGGGAGAGGGGGCGCTGAGCGGGCGCGGAGGAACGTCTCGCGCCCGCTCGCGTAGGGGAGCGCCGCCATGTCCCTCCGGCGAACCCTCCTGACCCTTGTCTGCGGGTTCAGCTCCGGCGTGCACGCCGCCCTCGTCCCAGAGCATCTGGAGGAGACGCCCGCGATCGGCGTCGCCTTCATCCCCGCCGCAATCTTTGCTGGCCTCTGCGCTCTTGCGCTTGCCCGCTGGCCCGGAAGCCCGTGGCCGCCGCGCTTCGCCGCGCTCCTCCTCCTCGGGATGATCGCGGCCTACGTCGTCGCGGTGACCGTTGCCGTCCCGGGGGTCGAGGGGACACCGGAGCCGGTCGAGACGATCGCGGTCGCGACGAAAGTAGTCGAGCTTCTCGGCTTCGCGATCGCCGTCACTCTTATTGGACAAAGGGAAGAGAAATCGCGAGGCCCTTCGCTTTCGCTGCGGGAAGAGGGCGAAGAGAGCGACTTCGGCCGCCGATCGCAAGCGGTGCAAGAGGAGCGAGTGCTGGCGCCAGGCGAGGCAGCCGAGACGTCAATGAGCTACTTCTCGACCACGACGCCCATACCGGAAGCGGTGGCCAGACCGGCCGAAGACGGCGCCGCTCCCCCGCGTGCAGCGAGGCCACGCTCGGAAAGCGATCACGTTGGCGCTGCGCTGGGCGTCGGGTTGGTCGCGGTGTCGCTCTACTACCTCGTGGAGCGGCTCCGACACTGACGGCAGACCGCCGTACGACCGAGAGCGTCGTCACCGCGCCACGCCGAGGTTCGCCGGCCGAAAAGGATTCGGTGGAGCGGCGTGCCCGCACGCTTCGAATGAGGCCAAGCGACGGTTTACGGCACTGCGAGGACCCCTCGCACGAGTGAGGGGGGCGGGCCGCCAATCCCGGAGGTGATCGGCTTCGACCCCGTTCTCACTGATGTTGGAGGACGTCGGGGAAGCGGGCTTCCCTCCAGAGGCCGCTCGAATCGGAGGACGAGCTTCTCGAACGGGCCGATTGCGAATGGCTGGATTGCAAGAAGCCCGCCAGGAAGCGGGGCTGATCGCCGGTGTGGTTCCGGCGGCCGGTTCCAGCCGTCCCCGCGCGCGTCGACCAGCTTTGTATTCGCTTCGGGAGCGCGCGCCTACTGGGAAGCAGGGGCGAAGATAGACCCAACGAGCCCGGCAGTCAGCCGCAACTCGCCGAGGAGGAACGACTCTGAGCCAGGGAAACGGTGCCGGTCGCCACGCCGCCCACGGGCGCCTGGAGGTTGCTGACGGCGCTGACCCCGTGACGACGTCCGCGGAGCTCACT
>JALZFU010000165.1 GCA_030861385.1 Actinomycetota bacterium | reverse complement strand
CTCTACGCGGGCGACGACACCACCGACCTCGACGCCTTCGCCGGGCTCGCAGCGGCGCGCCTCGAGCACGCCGTCCGCGTCGCCGTCGCGTCCCGCGAAGGCCCCGCCGCGCTTCGCGAGGCAGCCGATCTCGTCGCCGAGAGCGCCGAAGACTTCGCGAAGCTCCTGGCTCTCCTCTAGGGGACCCCTGGCCGCGTTTCGCGCCGCCAGGCGCGGGTAGCACGACGTCATGGCGAATCCGGACTTCATCGAGGTGCAGAAGTCGCTCTCGGGCGTCGACTACCCGGCGAGTAAGCAGAGCCTGGTCGATCACGCCCGCGGACAGGGCGCGAGCGAGGACATCCTGCAAGCGCTCGAGCGGATCCCCGACCGCGAGTACGACGGCCCGAACGCCGTCAGCCGCGAAGTCGCGAGCGGCTGACGTCTTAGCGGAGTAGGAAGCCCGTTCCGAGCTCGTCGTCGGGCTCGAGCACGAACTCGTGGTATCCGGTCAGGTGTGCCGTCCCGGCAACCTCCGTCACGACCGCCTCCCGGCCGGCCGCGGCGGCGCCGTCGACGACGCGCGCCGCGAACTCGCTTCCGATCACGCTCACGTGCGTGAGCGGCTCGCCGCGCGGTAACTCCCCACGGCGGTCGAGGAGCGCAAGCCGCGCCGAGGTGCCGCTCCCGCACGGGGAGCGGTCGACCTCGCCGTCGGCGAAGACCGCGACGTTCCGCTGGCGAAGCCCCGGCCCCGAACCGGCCTCGTCCTGGTAGAAGACGACGCCGTAGAGGTCGCGAAGCTCGGGCTCGTCGGGGTTCACGATCTCGTGCTCGGACTCGAGGGCTCGCTTGATCTCGCGGCCGACCTCGATGAACGCGGGGACCGCCCGCGGCTCGACGTCGAGACCGAGGTCGTGCGCGCCCACGGAGGCGTAGAAGGCGCCGCCGTACGCGACGTCGACCCGCAGGCGCCCGCGGCTCGTCCCGACCTCGAGATCCTCGGCGAAGACCCATGCCGGCACGTTCCGGAAGCGGACGGGCCCGGCCCCGCCGTCCGTGACGGCGACCGTCACGGCGAGCCGTCCCGACGGGACATCGAGGGTGAGCTCCGTCTCGGGCTCGCGCGCCGCCACCATCCCCGTCTCGACCGCGCGGGTGGCGAGCGCGATCGTCCCGTGCCCGCACGCCGTCGAGTAGCCCGCATTGTGGAAGAAGACGACACCCAGGTCGCCGTCCTCGTCCTCCGGCTCGACGACGAAGCAGCCGTACATGTCGGCGTGCCCGCGCGGCTCGTAGACCAGGAGCTCGCGCACCCAGTCGAGATGCTCCGCGGCGTAGCGGCGCTTGTCGAGGATCGTCCGACCGGGAATCGGGTCGATCCCGCCCGTCACGATCCGAAACGGCTCTCCCGCGGTGTGGTAGTCGACGGCGGTGATCACGACTCGCGCAGGAGGTGCCACGCGTGCGCGACGTCCGCCTCCGTCGTCCGCGCGTTTCCCACCGCGAGTCGGAGGACGAAGCGGCCGTCCAGCTTCGTGTGCGAGAGGTAGGCCTCGCCCGTCGCGTTCACGCGCTCCATGAGCGCCTCGTTCTCCTCGTCGGAGGCGTCACGGCGGAAGCAGACGACCGAGAAGGGATACGGAGCGGCGATCTCCCACCCCGGCTCGGCCTCGACCCACGAGGCGAAGAGCCGCGCGAGCCGAACGTGCTCGCGGATCAACGCTTGCAGCCCCTCGCGTCCGTAGCAGCGGATGACGGTCCAGAGCTTGAGCGCGCGAAACCGGCGGCCGAGCGCGGGACCGAGGTCCATCAGGTTCGTCGCGTCGTCGACGTTCGTCCGGAGGTACTCCGGGAGCAGGCTGAACGCATCGCGAAGGACGCTCGGCCGTCGCGTGTAGAAGACCGAGCAGTCCATCGGCGTGAAGAGCCACTTGTGCGGGTTCACAACGAGCGAGTCGGCTCGCCCGACGCCCTCGAATGCCCAGCGGAGCTCCTCGCAAACCATCGCCGAGCCCGCGTAGGCGGCGTCGACGTGGAGCCACGCCCCGTGCCGCTCGCAGAGCTCGGCGATCGCGGCGACAGGGTCGACGGCGGTCGTCGACGTCGTCCCGACCGTCGCTACCACCGCGGCCACGCGCTCCCGTGCGAGAGCCGTCGCGAGCGCATCCGGCCGGAGGCGAAACTCCTCGTCGACTGGAAGCCTCCGGAGCTCGAGGCCGAGGATCCGCGCGTCTTTCTCGACCGAGGAGTGCGCCTCCTGGGAGCAGAGGACGACACCCCGGGGCCGAAGCTCGCGTGCGGCGGCGAGCGCGGCGAGCGTCGAGGTCGAGGCGGTGTCCTCGATGTGGCCGCGCCACCCGTCCGCGAGGCCGACGAGCTGACGCAGCCAGTCGACGACGAGTTCCTCCAGCTCGGTGGCCGCGGGGCCCGTCCGCCAGAGCATCGCGTTCACGTTGAAGGCAGCCGCGAGAAGCTCAGCGAGGATCCCCGGCTCCGAGCCGGTGATCGCGAAGTACGCGAAGAAGCGCGGGTGGTTCCAGTGGGTCGTGGCGGGGACGACGACGTCGTCGAGATCGCGCAGGACAGCCGCGAACGGCTCGCACCGCTCCGGCGGCGAGGCCGGAAGCCGCGCGCGGACGTCGCCCGGGGAGACCTCCGCCCGCACGGGAAGGTCGCGCAACGTCTCCAGGTAGCGAGCGACCCACTCGAGCGCGGCGGCGCCGTCGCGGCGAAGGTCGACGGACGAGGCGACGTCCGGGACGGTCCCGGTCACCGCGCCCCCTTTCGCATCCGACGGACCTCCGCCCACGACCGCGTGTTCACCACGTCGTCGCGCGTGAGCCACGCCCGCCGCGCCTGGAAAACCCCGAGCTCGAGGTTCGCGAGCTCGTGCAGGCGGTGCGCGTCGGTCGAGACGACGAGCTTCACACCCGCCTCCGCTGCCGCTCGGGCGTGCGCGGGTGTGAGGTCGAGTCGGTCGGGCTGCGAATTGATCTCGAGAAACGTCCCGGTCTCGACGCACCGCGCGAGGACCGCGTCCCAGTCGAGGTCGTAGGGAGCGCGGAGGTTGAGCTTGCGGCCGGTTGGATGCCCGATGCAGTCGACGTAGGGATTCTCGAGCGCGGCAAGAAGGCGCTTCGTCAGCTCGCCGCGCGGGGCGTCGAAGCCCGAGTGGATGGAAGCCACGACCCAGTCGCGCTCGGCGAGCCCGTCGTCCTCGAGGTCGAGCGAGCCGTCGCCGCGGATATCCACCTCGACCCCCGAGAGCACCTCGATCGAGTCCGCGCGCTCGTTCAGCGCCGCGATCTCCTCGGCCTGGCGGCGGAGGAGGTCGCCACGGAGCCGCTTCGCGTGGTCGCAGATCGCGATGTAGCGGCGGCGATGGTCGCGCGCCTCGGCGACGACCTCCTCGAGGGTCGCACGGCCGTCCGACCACGACGTGTGCATGTGAAGGTCGCCGAGCACGTCTTCGAGCTCGACGAGCGCGGGGAGCTCGCGTCGCCTCGCGGCCTCGAGCTCGCCGCGGTTCTCGCGAAGCTCGGGAGGGATCCAGGCGTAGCCGAGGTGCTCGTAGAGCGCCCCCTCGTCGGCGGCGTGAAACACGTCCCCGGTCTCCACCTGCTGGACGCCGTACTCGGAGATCGAGAGCCGACGGCGAACCGCGTCCTCGCGGAGCGCGACGTTGTGGTCTTTCGATCCGGTGAAGTGCTGGAGCAGGTTGCCGTACGACTCCGGCGGGACGACGCGGAGGTCGAAGCGGAAGCCCTCGTAAGAGACGACCGTCGCCTTGGTCGGGCCGCGTGCCGCGACCTCGGCGACGCGCGGAAGCGTCGCGAAATGCTCGGTGAGCGCGGCCGGATCGCTCGCCGTCGCGATCAGGTCGACGTCGCGAACGGTCTCCACCCGCCGGCGGACGCTTCCGGCCTCGGAGACCCGGTCGCACGCCGGGTGCTCGGCGAGCTCCGCGAGGGCCTCGCGAAGGACGGGAAGGACGCGGCCGAGCAGTGTCCTTCCGGTATCGGCCGCCTCGCGGGCGGGCGGGCGCGTGAGAGCAGCGAGGATCCGCTCCTCGGTCTTCGCTCCCAGTCCAGGGAGCGAGCGAAGGCGCTCTGCCTCCGCGGCCGTCCGCAGGTCCTCGAGCGAGACGATCCCGAGCTCCTCCCAAAGCCGGCGTGCCGTCTTCGGGCCGAGTCCGGGAACGCGCATGACGTCGACGAGCCCCGCCGGGAGGCGGTCGCGGAGCTTGGCGAGCGCGCGCAGGTCACCCGTCTCGACGAGCTCGACGATCTTCGCCGCGATCGTTCCGCCCACCCCCGGGATCTGCGTCGCCTTCCCCTCGAGCGCGAGGCGCGCGACGGGGGCGGCCGACTCGCGGATCCGCGCCGCGGCACGGCGATACGCGGACAACCGGAAGGCGTCAGCGCCGTCGAGCTCGAGAAGCTCCGCGAGAAGCTCGAAGCGGTCCGCGAGCTCGGCGTTTCGCGGCAGGCTCTCCGGGGTTCCGGTCGGGGAGGGCCGATCCGGGGGCTCTGGCACCCGGGCGATGATATGCGGCGTGCGACTCGCGATCTGCCTTCCCACCTACAACGAGCGCGAGTCGCTCGAGCCGATTGTCCGCGCCCTCGACGCCGTCTTCGCGGCCAACGGCCTCGACGGGCGCGTCCTCGTCCTCGACGACGCCTCCCCGGACGGGACCGGGGAGCTCGCCGACCGACTGGCGGCCGAGCTCCCCTGGCTCGACGTCCTCCACCGGCCGCGGAAGGGAGGCCTTGGGCCCGCCTACCTCGCCGGGTTCGAGCACGTGCTCGCCGAGGGAGCGGAGCTCGTCATGGAGATGGACTGCGACTTTTCGCACGACCCCGCCGACGTGCCGCGGCTCGTCGCGGCGACGGCGGACGCCGACCTCGTGATCGGATCGCGCTACGTCGCCGGCGGCGGCGTCCGAAACTGGGGTCCCCTCCGACGCGCCGTCAGCCGCTCGGGCTGCCTCTACGCGCAGGCGGTCCTCGCGCTTCCCGTTCGGGACGCGACGGCGGGGTTTCGCTGCTTCCGCCGCCGGGTTCTGGAAGCGATCGGCCTCGAGCGGGTGACGAGCAGGGGATACGCCTTCCAGGTCGAGACGACCTACCGCGCCGTTCGGGCCGGCTTTCGGGTGGTCGAGGTCCCGATCGTCTTCGCCGAGCGGAAGGCGGGAAGCTCGAAGATGACACGCGGGATCGTGGCCGAGGCGGTCGTGAAGGTCCCTGCGCTTCGGATCGCGGCGGCGCTCGGGCGTCTGTAGCGACGGGTATAGTCGGACGCGTGGGTCAGGTCGCCGAAGTGAACGACGCGACGTTCGATCAGGAGGTCCTCGAGGCCGACCGTCCGGTCGTCGTCGACTTCTGGGCGCCGTGGTGCGGCCCGTGCCGGATGATCGCGCCGATCATCGACGAGATGGCGAGCGAGCACGGCGATCGCGTGAAGTTTCTGAAGATGAACGTCGACGAAAACCCGGAGGTCTCGGCCCGCTACAACGTCCTCACGATTCCGACCGTCGTCCTCTTCGAGGACGGCGAGCCGAAGGACGCCGTCATGGGCGCGCGGCCGAAGAGGCACTACGAGGGCGCCTGGAGCCGCTGGCTCGACGGCGCCCGCCGCTAGACGCACCGCGGTCGCTCCCCCTGCGGGCCGCTCGCCCGAGATCGGGTCTACGACGCGCCGCTTCGACGGAAGTGGTCCCAGCCCGCGGTGGAAAGGACGTCGCTCCCGCGGCGAAGCTCGACGCCCTCCCCCTCGTCGCAGCGCCCGACGACGGCGAAGCCGCTCTCCTTCGCGTCCTTCGGCGCAAGCGCCGCCAGGAGCTCGTAGTCCTCGCCCATCGTCCAGAACGGCTCGTCTCCCACCTCCTCCAACCGATCGGCCAGCGGGAGCGCGTCGACGTCGACGACGAGCTTGCAACCGGAGCGCCCCGCGATTCGGGCCGCGTCGGCGCCGATGCCGTCCGAGACGTCGATCATCGCATGCGCTTTGGGCGCGAGGGCCGCGCCCGCGTCGAGGCGGTAGGGAGGCCGTCGTTGGAGCGCGACGAGCTCGTCGAATCCGCCGAGTCCGCGCTCGAGGGCGCGCAGACCGGCGGCCGCCCCGCCGAGCGGTCCGGTGACGACGAGCGCGTCTCCAGGCCGCGCGCCGCCCCGACCCGGGACCCGCTCGCTGTATCCGACGGCCGTCACGCCGACTGAGACGTCCGCGGCCGCGTTCGTGTCCCCGCCGACGACCGGGAACCCCGGCTCGTTGAGGCCCGTGTAGAGCTCGAGGACGGCTGCGAGCTCGAGCTCCGGGGGAAGCGTCAGCATGACGAGGAGGGCGACGGGCCGCGCGCCCATCGCAGCGAGGTCGCTCAAATTGACGGCGGCGGCCTTGTAGCCGAGGTCTCGCCACGACGTCCAGTCGAGGCGAAAGTGGACAGCCTCGAGCAGGAGATCCTGGGTCACGACCAGCCCGCCGTGGAAGAGCGCGGCGTCGTCGGCAATCCCGTGCGCGAGCCCGCGCGACTCGA
>JALZFU010000160.1 GCA_030861385.1 Actinomycetota bacterium | reverse complement strand
GCGGCGGCCTCCTCGGCCGAGCGCGCCGCAGCCTCGGCGCCGGCGGTGGCGATCTCCTCGTCGGCGCGGTCGCGAAGGCGCGGCAGCCGATCGGCGTCGGCCGCGGCGAGCGACGGCGCGTGCAGCGCACGGATCAGGCGAGCGACGGCGACGACGTCCGCGTCGCTGTCAACGCCGGCGAAGACGTCGCCGGGGACGACGCGTTCGATGAGCAGCGCGTCGCCGGCGGCGTCGACGGCCAAGAGCGCCGGTGCCGGGCCGCCGGCCCAGTGACCGAGCGCGATCGCCTCAGGCTCGGCCGGCGTCCAGCGCCCGCTCAGCTTGAGCACCGCCGCCGTCCGGTCGGCGGTGGTCACGGCGAGACAGCACGACATCAGGCCACCAGGGAAGAACTGCTCGACGTCGAGCTGCCAGGCGCGGCGGTAGTGGTCGACACGCGCGGGCAGTCGCTCGAGCCAAGCGCGACCGTCGGCGCCGAAGTGGCGCGCGATGAACTGCTCGAACTCGGCCGAGACGAGCTGTGTCACCGCTACGCCTCGAGCCCGCTGCGCTTCCGGCGCTTCTGGCTCAGAGACGCCCGACGGCGTCCAGCTGGGTGAGCATGCCGAGCTCGTCGGAGACGACCCAGATCGCCGTAATCACGCCGTCGTCGATCGTGAGAACGTCGATCGTCCGGATCTCGACAGGACGGTCGGTCGGGGAAACGATCCCGATCGGCGTGAGCAGTGGGCCGACGTGCCGGCCGCGCAGGTAGAAGGCGAGCACGAGCCGATCCGGGGTCTCCACCTGGTCGACGATCTCGGTCGATAGGTCGGCGAAGCTTCCCTGGAGAGAGCGTGCCCGCTCTAGCAGCAAACTGACCGGCGTCGGAGCGCCGTTGATCGAGACGGGATCCGCGTAGACCTCGCGGAACGCCGCCTCAGGGTCGTCTCGCTCATCGACCGGCTCTTGCCAGAGGGCGAGCACCCGGTTGAGCAGAGCGGCCACGCTCGAAGTGTGCATGCCGCGGCTCCCCTTGACCGCAGGAGCGCCCAAGGAATGGACGCTGAAGTCAGGTTGCGGGGGCTTCCTGATGCATAAGAAGTCCTAACTGAATGAGGCGCTACGGTGGCGCTGTGACGGTGGTGCTGGTGACCGGGATGTCTGCGACGGGAAAATCGGCGGCTCTCGTCGAGCTTGCACGGCGGGGACATCGGGTCGTGGACACCGACCACGGCGTTAGGCGACGGCAGGGCTGCCCTTCGTCTCGGGTTTGCCGAGCGTTTGAGATCAGATCGGCTCGGTGAGCGCTGATCCGCTGCTGCCGGAGGAGATCGAGTCCCGCTGGGAGGCCGCGCCGGCGTTGGCGGCCGTCATCGGTCTCCAGCTCGTGCTCGCGCTCGTGAGCCGGGGAGAGCGGTGGGAGCTCTGGACGCTTCCCTGGTGGGTGTGGCTCGTGCCAGTAGGGCCCGAGCTCGTCCTGCTCGTCCCCCTCGCCTGGCATCGCCCGCGCCGCCGGCTCGAGCAGATGGGGCTGCGACGCGAGGTTACGCTGGGCCTCCTGGGCGCGGTCAGCCTCGCCAACGCCCTGCTCCTCGTCGCGCTCGTCGGATCCCTTCTCCGTGGGACGCAGAGGAGCGGGGCGCAGCTGCTGCTCGAGGCGATGCCGATCTGGAGCACGAACGTAATCGCCTTCGGCCTCTGGTTCTGGGCGTTCGATCGCGGCGGGCCGGTACGGCGCCTGCGCCCGAATCCGCCGCCGCCCGATTTCCAGTTCCCGCAGATGGAGAACCCGCAGCTCGCGGCCCCCGGCTGGTCGCCACACTTCATCGACTACATCTACGTCTCCTTCACGAACTCCATCGCCTTCAGCCCAACCGATGCGATGCCGCTCAGTCGCTGGGCGAAGCTCCTGATGCTGGCCGAGTCCGCGATATCGGTTCTGACGGTGCTGCTCGTCGCCGCCCGCGCGGTCAACATCCTCCAGTAGCGCCATGCCCACACCGAAGCGCGCCCGGGCGGCCGGGTCGCTCGCATGTGCTGGATCGCCGTCCGAGCGCGAACCGCTTTGCATCGCCGGACGGCCAAACGACGCTACGCCGCCGGAATTCCCGCTAGCACCCGTCTACGAGATCCCCGCTAGCGGGGAGCCGGAACCCCCGCTGTCCGTGAAGACATTGGCCGCTTCGGCGGTCAAGCTGGCTCGAGGGCAATTTCCCGACGGCAAACGGAAGGGGCAGACCATGCACATCGAGAAAGCGACGATCATTCGGCACTTGCGCGCACGCGGTCACCACCGAGACGCGATCCGCGCCGACCGCGCGCTTCCCGACCGCATCCACACGGCACAAGACGTCGAGTTCTTCGAGCGTTGGGGTCTCGACCCAAGCGAGATCGAAAAAGAGACCTTTCGCGACCGGCCACCGCGCGACTACTGATCTCTCCGGGTCACGAGGAGGCGTCGTGCGGCGGTGGATGAGACCCGCCGGCGCATCTCGTGCGACGAACGGCGGCCGGCGGGTACGTGCGCGACTCGGAAGCAGGAGAAGCGCAAGGAACGCCGGGCAACCGCCCGGGGGTGAACCGGACGTGCGCAAGTCCGGCGAGCCACCATCCGACGCGGGTGCGAACAGATTCGTGGGCCAGAGACCAATCCTCCATCACGATGCGCTGGCGTTGCCGCGACCCTGTGCTTTACCGCTCCACCGACGTGCCGACCGCGGATTAGCCCTTGGACGCAGCGGTTTCCTTCTGCGTCGATGAACCGATTACGACCGGAGAAGAACGGTTCTCTGCCGAGCTGGTCACTGCTGCACCCTTGGAGCATGCGTAGGGTCGGCGTACATGGGAGGGCAACCGTGATCGATGGCTTCGGGGCGCAGTTCGTAATGCCAGGGTTCGTTACCGTAGATCTGGCACAGCCCATACTCGGCGCCGTGCTCGGACAGCCACGCCGTGGCGTCGGAGTGCCCGATGTCGACCGCGTCCCCCGACACGTGAGCAGACGTGTTGGGGGTGGCGACCCATCGGGCAGCTTCCTCTTCCGAGCCGTACTTCGAGATCGCCTCATCGAGTAGTTGTTCCTGGTACTCCGGGGAACGCCAGCCGCTGTCGACGTTGAACTCGACCCCGTCGCCGGCAGCATCCGTCGCGGCCTGGCGCAGGGCACCGAGGAGAGCTCGATCAAGATTGGCCACGGCCGGATACTCGTCATCGAAGACCGTCACGCCGTCGGGGACGGCACCGTCAGCCTCGCCAAGCGCACCACGGTGCTCAGTGCGAAGACGGCGCTCAATGCGAAGACCACGGTGGTCACCGGGAAGGACGTCGGTCGGTGATGCGGCCGTTGAGGTCGAGGACGCCGGCAACCGGTAGCCGAGGGTTGCGGCGATCGCCGCGACGACGACGAGCAGGCCGGCGACACCGATCCAGCGAATCCGAATCCGACGGGTCGTTGTTCGTGCTGGTCCGCTGCAGGTCATGCCGCCATTCAAGGCAGTGCGGTGTTGCCAGCACGTATGCGTTTTTCGATATGCCGACGACATGCGCCGGCTCGTAGCATCGGAGCATGCGTGTGTTGCTAGTCGAGGACGAGCCCTATCTGGCAGAAGCCATCCGCGACGGCCTGCGCCTGGAAGCGATCGCGGCAGACATCGCAGGTGACGGCGACACCGCTCTGGCGCTGCTGCGCGTCAACGCCTACGACATCGCCGTCCTCGACCGAGACATTCCCGGACCTACCGGTGACGAGATCGCTGAACGCATCGTCGCCTCCGCCAGCGGCATGCCGATCCTCATGCTCACCGCTGCCGACCGCCTCGACGACAAGGCCACCGGGTTCGAGCTCGGCGCCGACGACTACCTCACCAAGCCGTTCGCACTCCGAGAGCTCGTGCTCCGTCTCCGAGCGCTCGACCGGAGGCGCGCGCACAACAGGCCGCCCGTGCGAGAGATCGCAGGGCTCCGGCTGGATCCGTTTCGCCGCGAGCTCTACCGCGACGGCCGCTACGTCGCGCTCACGCGGAAGCAGTTCGCCGTGCTCGAAGTCCTCGTCGCTGCCGAAGGCGGCGTCGTCAGCGCCGAAGAGCTCCTAGCGCGAGCATGGGACGAGAACTCAGACCCGTTCACCAACGCCGTGCGCATCACGGTCTCGGCACTGCGCAAACGCCTCGGCGAACCCGGGATCATCGCCACCGTGCCCGGCGTCGGCTACCGCATCGACACGCAACCAGACACCAGGCACGAGGGAGGAGCGCGTGGATAGAGCCCCCGGCCTCAGCGTTCGCCTCAAGCTCACCCTCAGCTACGCCGGCTTCCTCATGCTCGCGGGCGCCGTGCTGCTCGCCGCCGGGTACTTCTCCCTTTCGCGTGGTGTGCACCCCGGTGTGATCTTCATAGTGCAAAGCCACGCCGACCTCCTGCGCTATTTCGCTCCGATCGCAGCAATCGTGATGACGTTCCTGCTGGTATTCGGTCTGCTCGGAGGGTGGCTTCTCGCCGGCCGCATGCTCGCTCCCATGACTCGCATCACCGACGCCACACGCACGGCCGCGAACGGATCGCTCTCCCACCGGGTCCAGTTGGAAGGCCGCAAAGACGAGTTCCGCGAGCTCGCCGACGCCTTCGACACCATGCTCGCGCGGCTCGAAGCGCACGTCGCCGAGCAGCAGAGATTCGCA
>JALZFU010000344.1 GCA_030861385.1 Actinomycetota bacterium | reverse complement strand
GCGCCGAGGGCCTGGAACTTCTTCGGGTTCTCGAGGAACTCCTTGATCTCCTGAAGCTCCTCCACCGCCTCGTCGACGCCGGCGACGTCCTTGAACGTGATCTTCGGAGAGTCGGGCGCCATCCGCTTGGCGCGGCTCTTCCCGAAGCTCATCACCTTCGAGCCGCCACCCTGAACCTGGTTCATCAGGAAGATCCAAAAGCCGAAGAAGAGGATGAAGGGCAGGAGGTACGTGAGGAACGACCACCAGGCCGACTCCCCCGTCCCCTTCGAGTCGAACGCGACGCCCTTGGCCTCGAGCGTCTCCTGGAAAGCCGCCTGCGACTCGTCGCTCGGGTAGTTCGTCTTGACCTTCTGGTTTCCGATCTCGGCCTCGATCGAGCGGCTCTTCGGGTTGAAGACGAGGTTGTCGACGAGCTCGGGGTCGGCCTCGACCCGGTTGATCAGCTCGCTGTACGCAATCTTCTTGTGCTCGTCTCGGTTCGGAAGCAGCGTGTGCGAAGCCAGCCACACGAGCAGGACGATCAGGATGAGCGGGAAGAGTGCGCTACGAAAGAAACGGCTCAAAAAGTGTCCTGTCCTCGTCGAAAGCCTACCACTGGGTGTTCGCCCGCCCCTGCGCGGTGGATTCTGCTACCCGGTCTCAGCTTGTGCGATCAGCTCGTCCCGCAACACCCCGATGTAGGGGAGGTTTCGGTAGCGCTCGGCGAAGTCTAACCCGTAGCCGATGACGAACCGATTCGGGATCTCGAACCCGATGTAGCGGCACTCGACGTCGTTCTCACGACGCTCCGGCTTCGTGAGGAGGGCGCACGTCTCCAGGGAAGCAGGATGCCGTGCCTCCAGGTTCCGGATCAGGTAGGAGAGCGTGAGGCCGGAGTCGACGATGTCCTCGACGATCAGCACGTTTCGTCCTTCGATCGAGACGTCGAGATCCTTGAGGATTCGAACGACACCGGAAGAGTCGACCCCCGCGCCGTAGCTCGAGATCGCCATGAAGTCGACCTCGCAAGGGAGGGCGATGCGGCGCATCAGGTCGGCCATCAGGAAGATCGCGCCCTTGAGGACGCCGACGAGGAGGAGATCGCGTCCGCCGTAGTCGGCGGAGATCTCGGCGCCGAGCTCGGCGACGCGGCGCTGCAACGTCGACTCGTCGACCAGGATCTCCGAGACACCGGCTGCGAGGTCGGCGGAGGGCTCGCGGACGACCCCCGGAAGCCGCTCCGAGCTCAATCGTCCCCCCTCCGTGCCGTGATCGCGCCCTCCCACCCGGGGGCGGTCGCGATGCCGGGAACCGCGACGACCTCCTCGCCCCGGACGACGAGGGGATACGCCTCGCGTTCCGAGCGCGGGACCCGCGCGTCGACGAAGAGGTCCTGCACCTTCTTGCGCCGGTTCGCGAGGCGGTCGCCCGCCCGCCAGCCGCGCACCCGGAGGCCGGCCCGGTGCGGCTCGATCGTCCACGGGCCCCAGCGAACGGGCGCGTCGAGAGAGACGGGGCCGCGCTCGATCCAGACCGAGCCGTACTCGCGGACGGCGACTTTGCCGCCGCCGAGGTCGACGCGGCGCGAGCCCTCCGTCGAGGACAGGAGCTCGGAGAGGGCGCGAACGGAGGCGCCCGGGAGCTTCGCCGGCGGCGCCAGCGCAGCGAGGACGTTCCGCTCGGCAGCCGGGTGGAGGCGCCGAAGCGCCGGGACGATCTCGCGCCGGATGAGGCCACGGACCGTATCCGGGTTCGAGGCGTCGACGCGGAAGGCGAGGCTCTCGGCGAGACAGTACGCCTCGGTCTCGTCGCGAGACACGCCGAGGAGCGGGCGAACGACGCCGTCGTCACGCTTGACCCGGATCCCCGTCGTCGTCCCGCTCGTCGCGAGCCGATAGAGGATCGTCTCCACCTGATCGGAGGCGGTGTGGCCCGTCGCGCGCCGGCGGCCGGCTTCGAAGGAGTAGCGGAGCTCGCGAAGCTCGGCCTCGGAGCCGGTCCGAGGGGGCGCCTCGACGATCCGCGCGCCGAGCTCATTCGAGCAGAAGCGCGCATCCGCCTCCGACTGGGCGCCGCGAAGCCCGTGGTTGACGTGCAGGGCGTCGACTCGATAGCCGAGCCGCCCGAGCGCGTGCCACAGGCACGTCGAGTCGGCGCCGCCCGAGACGAGACAGAGGACGTCGGCGCCAGCTGGGATCAGTTCGTGTCGGCGGACGTGCTCTTCGATCCGAGCTCGAAGGGCCGCCGTGTCCATACCGCATTGTACGGCGAGCGAGCGAGGTCTCCGGCGAGGCGCCCCGTGACCGCGGGCGGTCGAGAAGGAGCTCGGCGGTCAGGCGAAGATCAGCGATCGGTACGCGATCGTGCGTCGCATCCCGACCGACTCGTAGAGCGCGATTGCGGCTTCGTTCTCGGGTCGGACGAAGAGACAAACGACCGGCGTCCGCTCGAGGAGGAGGCGGCAGAGGTCTGCGAGCCCCCGCTTCGCGTAGCCGCGTCCGCGGAAGGCGGGCTCGACCCAGACCTGCTGGAGCTGCACCGCCTTGTCCGTCCACGCGGAGGCCTCCGCCTTGAAGAGGACGTGGCCGTCGCGGCGCCAGAGCCAGCTCCGGCCCTCCTCGACCTGTGCGCGCGTCCGCCACTCGAAGAGGGCGGGGTCGCGCGCGTACGCGTCGACGCCGACCTCCTCCACGTAGGCCTGCGCGGAAGCCGGGACGAGCAGCTCCAGGTCGTCGAGTGCCGCCGGGCGAAGCCCGCTCTCTCCAGGGGGCGGGGGCTCGTCGAGCACGTAGACGGGTTGGCCGGGCCGATCGTCGACCGGGCGCGGAACCCGTTCGTGCAGCTCGTCCCAGAGGTCGGTGACGGCCTGCTCTTCCCCGACGATCATGCGGGGCTCGCTCTCGAGCGCGACGTCGGCGAAGCGAGCGGTCCCGCGACCCGAGGGGACGACGTTCGCGCCGACGTGGCAAAGCGCCGTCAGACGTCCTCCGTCGACGAGCGCCGCAAAGCGGCCGAGACCGCGGAGCGCGACGTCGGCGAGGAAGACGCGCTCGACGGGGTCCTCGTCGCAAAAGGCGAGGATCTGCGGGAGCACCGGGCGTCGAACGAGCCGCGCCACAACGAGACGATACTGTCCCTCCCCGTCGCGAATCGCTCGCCGGAAGTAGGCTCCGCGCGTGCCCATCCACGTTCGCGCGGAGCCGGGCGACTACGCCGAGGCCTGCCTTCTCCCTGGCGACCCGCTACGGGCCAAGTACATCGCCGAGACGTTTCTCGACTCGGCCGAAGAGCGAAACGCGGAGCGCGGAATGCTCGGCTACACCGGGACGTACGACGGGCGCCCCGTTTCGGTTCAGGCGACGGGGATGGGCTGCCCGTCGGCCGGGATCGTGATCGAGGAGCTCGTCCAGCTGGGGGTGAAGCGGCTGCTTCGCGTCGGGACGTGCGGCGGGCTCCAGCCCGACCTTCGGCTCGGCGACCTGATCGTCGCCATCTCCGCCGTCCCGGCCGACCAGACGGCCGTCCACTACGTCGGCGGGGAGCCGCACGCGCCCACCGCCGACTGGGGTCTCATCCACGCCGCCGTCCATGCAGCCAAGGGGCTCGGCCGCTCCGTCCGGGTCGGCCCGGTCGTATCGAGCGACGTCTTCTACGACCCGGACGCCGAACGAGCGCGCCGCTGGTCGGAGCGAGGCATCCTCGGCGTCGAGATGGAGGCCGCCGTCCTCTTCACGCTCGGCGCGCTTCGCAGGGTGCAGGCGGGTTGTCTCCTGACTGTGAGCGACGTGATCGTCGAGGGCGAGTTCGACCGAATCTCCGACCCGGACCTCCGGGCGGCCGTCGACCAGATGACCGAGCTGGCGCTCGCCACGATCAGCTCCGTCGGCCACGAGTGACCGACGTCGTCTTCCTCGTCAACCCGGCGTCCGCAAACGGGTCGACTGGGCGGCGCTGGCCGGACATCGCGCGGCGCGCGAAGGGCGCAGGGCTCGTCGGCGAGGCACTCGTGAGCCGGAGACC
>JALZFU010000136.1 GCA_030861385.1 Actinomycetota bacterium | reverse complement strand
CGCATGCGCGTCGTCGAGGGCCACGAGCTCGCGCGCGGCCCGGCCGATCGCCTCCCCGAGCTCGTACGGGCGCCCGACGCCCTCGCCCTTCCAGAACGGGACCGCACCCGGAATTCCGGGCGCGGGCGAGACGAGCACCCGGTCGCGCGTGATCTCCTCGATCCGCCACGTGGAGGCCCCGAGGAGGAACGTCTGCCCCGCCCTCGCCTCGTAGACCATCTCCTCGTCGAGCTCGCCCACTCGACCCCCGCCGTCGACGAGGTAGACGCCGAAGAGGCCGCGGTCGGGAATCGTCCCCGCGTTTGTGACCGCGAGCCGCCGCGCACCCTCGCGGCCGCGCGCGAGTCCCCGGACCCGATCCCAGGTTATGCGCGGCCGCAGCTCGGCGAACTCCTCGGAGGGGTAGCGGCCGGCCAGCATGTCGAGCACGTTCTCGAGCTGCTCGCGCGAGAGGTCGCGGAACGGGTAGGCCCCGCGCACGAGCTCGGCCAGCTGGTCGACCGAGATCTCGTCGTGCGAGGAGATGGCGACGATCTGCTGCGCGAGGACGTCCAGCGGATTCCGCGGGATGCGGGTCTCCTCGATCAGCCCGGCCTGCATCCGCCCTGCAACGACGGCACATTCGAGCAGGTCGGCCCGGTACTTCGGGAAGATCCGCCCCTTCGACGGCTCACCGAGCCGGTGCCCGGCGCGGCCGACACGCTGGAGGCCGGCCGCGACCGACTTCGGCGACTCGACCTGCACGACGAGGTCGACGGCGCCCATGTCGATCCCGAGCTCGAGCGACGAGGTCGCGACGAGACAGGGGACGGCGCCGCGCTTCAGGAGGTCCTCGACCTCGAGCCGCTGCTCGCGCGAGAGCGAGCCGTGGTGAGCGCGCGCGACCTCCTGCTCGGCGAGCTCGTTCAGGCGAAGCGAAAGCCGCTCGGCCAGCCGGCGGTTGTTGACGAAGACGATCGTCGAACGGTGCTTCTGGACGAGCTCGAGGAGCTTCGGGTAGATCGAGGGCCAGATCGACCGGCCTCCTCCCTCGAGCGGGTCGTCGGCGCCGTTCGATCCCGGCTCCCGCATGTCCTCGAGCGGGACGACGACCTCGAGATCGAGCTCCTTCGCGCGTCCCGCGTCGACGAGCTCGATCGGGCGGCCGCCCGATACGAAGCCGCCGATCTCCGCGAGCGGTCGCTGAGTCGCCGAGAGAGCGATCCGCTGCGCCGGTTGCGCGAGGAGCCGGTCGAGACGCTCGAGGCTGAGGGCGAGATGCGCTCCGCGCTTGCTGCCCGCGACGGCGTGCACCTCGTCGACGATCAGGAAACGAACGGTCGGAAGGATGTCGCGCGCCCCCGAGGTCAGAAGGAGGAAGAGCGACTCGGGCGTCGTGATCAGGATCTCGGGCGGACTCCGCCGCATCTGTGCCCGCTCCTTCGGCGGCGTATCGCCGGTTCGGACGCCGACCGAGAGGCGCGATCCGATTCCCGTGAGCGGCCCGCGAAGGTTCCTCTCGACGTCGTAGTTCAGCGCCTTGAGTGGGCTTACGTAGAGGACCTGCGTCCCCGCACCGGGCTGCGCCTGGTCGAGCGCCCAAAGGAACGCGGCAAGTGTCTTGCCCGACCCCGTGGGCGCCTGGATCGGCGTGTGCGCGCCGGACGAGATCGCCGGCCACCCGCGCTCCTGCGCGGGCGTCGGCGCCTCGAACGTGCGCTCGAACCAGCTGCGGACCGCAGGACTGAAGGGCGCGAGAGGATCCACGAGCGGAGGCTACCCGCCCCGGTCCGCCGTCCCCGGTCTAGGCGACGGCGAGCGCCGACGCGCGCAGCTCGCGAACCATCGCGCGAGCGATCACGAGCCGCTGGATCTCGTTCGTCCCCTCGTAGATCTGGGTGATCTTCGCGTCGCGCATCATCCGCTCGACGGGATACTCCTTCATGTAGCCGTAGCCCCCGAGCACCTGGACGGCCTCCGTCGTGACCTCCATCGCGACGTCGGAGCAGTAGAGCTTCGCCTGCGCCGAAGCCTTCGTGAGCTCGGTCCCGTCGCCCTCGTCGGCCATCCGGCCGAAGCGGTAGAGGAGCCCCCGCGCCGCCTCGCACTTCGTCTCCATGTCCGCGAGCTTTGCCGCGACGAGCTCGTGCTCGGCGATCGGCTTCCCCATCGTCTCGCGACCCTTCGCGTACTCGAGCGCGTAGTCGGTCGCGCCCTGGGCGATCCCGAGCGCTTGGGCGGCGATCCCGGGCCGGGAACGGTCGAGGACGCGCATGGCGATCTTGAAGCCCTCTCCCTCCTCGCCGACCAGGTTGACCTCGGGGATGCGGCACTCGTCGAAGAAGACCTCCCCGGTCGTCGAGCCCTTGATTCCCATCTTCGGCTCGATCCGACCGATCTCGAGCCCGGGAGCGTCGGCCTCGACGAGGAAGCAGGAGATGCCGGCGTGGCCTGCGGCCGGGTCCGTCTTGGCGAAGACGGTGTAGAGGCCCGCGACGCCGGCGTTCGTGATGAAGCGCTTGCCCCCGTTCAGGACGTAGTCGCCGCCGTCGCGCCGCGCGGTCGTTCGCATTGCGGCCGAGTCGGACCCCGAGCCTGGCTCCGTGAGCGCGTAGGCGGAGAGCCACTCGCCGCTCGCGAGACGCGGGAGGTAGCGCTCCTTTTGCCCCTCCGTCCCGGAAAGCTTCACCGCGAGCGCGCCGAGCTCTTGGACGGCGAGGATGAGACCCGTCGTCGCGCACGCCTTCGAGAGCTCCTCGATCGCGACGAGAAGCATGAGCGTGCCTGTGCCCGTCCCGCCGTGGCGCTCCTCGAACGGAAGCGCGAGGAGCTCGTGCTCGCGAAGGAGCTCGACCACGTCCCATGGGAACTCGCCCGTCTCGTCTATCTCGGCGGCGCGAGGGGCTATCCGCTCGCGCGCAAGCGTGCGAACCAAGTGACGGATCTCGCGCTGGTCGTCCGAGAGCACGTCGTACGACATGGAGCCGATTCTAGGGCGGTCAGCGCCAGGCGAGGTCGGCCGCGTGGATGGGGAGCCGGATGAGGCTCACGGCGCGGGTTCCAGTCGCGAAGAGGTAGACCGCGTCCCGCCGGGCCATCGCGGTCCACGTCTCGTCTGGCGACCACGCGACCGCATGGGCGCCGCTCAACCCGTCCGGCTGCAGCCTTCCCTCGGCATCGACGATCACGAGTCCGCGGCCGCCCATCGCCGCCGCCGCATAGGTGCGGTACGGGCTCACGCGAAGGCGCTCCAGGCTCCTGTAGGCGAACGGCGGCGCGCCGACGAGCCGCGTCCGTCGGAAGACAGCGACGATCGACCCCCGGCCCGCTTGGTCGCGGACGATCGCTGCGTACCGTCTCCGATCGAACCAAACCGCCTCCGTCACGACCGGCCGCGCGAGGCGCCACGCGTTCCGGCCGAGCGCGCGCAGGAGGGCCGGGCCCGAGAGGACGGGCCTGCCCTCGCCCAATCCCTCCCAGCCCCCGCTCCCCGTGCGGCGCCCGGTCGGAGGGAGGAGTCGCGGCCCGTTCGGCCCGCACGACCGCCGCTCCGACGGCTCGACCGGGTCGAGCGTCGGGAGTCGGAACGCGTGGGTGCGACAGCGTGCGTCGATCCAGACGAGGATGCCCCGGATGCCGTGGTC
>JALZFU010000114.1 GCA_030861385.1 Actinomycetota bacterium | reverse complement strand
CCCCGAGCCGCGGCAGCGCGAAGCGGCGCCCGCGAAGCCGCGCGAGCAGCGCGATCAGGCCGCGGCGCCGACCGGTCCCGTCACGATCGAGTCGGGCGCGACGGTGAAGGACGTCTCGGCCGCGATCGGGAAGACCGTCCCCGAGATCATGAAGTTCCTCATGGGAGCGGGGGAGATGGTCAACATCACCCAATCCCTTTCGGACGAGGCGATCGAGCTGATCGCGGCGGAGTTCGGGCGCCAGGTAGCGATCAAGCACGCCGACGAGGAGGAGCTCGAGCCCGAGACGTACGAGGACGCGCCCGAGGATCTCTCGCCGCGCCCGCCCGTCGTCACGATCATGGGCCATGTCGACCACGGGAAGACGTCCCTCCTCGACGCGCTGAGAGAGTCGGCCGTCGTCGAGACCGAGGCGGGCGGGATCACGCAGCACATCGGTGCCTACCAGGTCGACCACGACGGCCGCCGGATCACGTTTCTCGACACGCCCGGCCACGAGGCCTTCACCGCCCTGCGGGCGCGCGGCGCGAAGGTGACGGACATCGCCGTCCTCGTCGTCGCGGCCGACGACGGCGTCATGCCGCAGACGGTCGAGTCGATCAACCACGCCCGCGCGGCCGACGTGCCGATCGTCGTCGCCGTCAACAAGGTTGATCGGCCGGAGGCGAACCCGACGCGCGTTCGTCAGGAGCTCGTGGCGCGGGGCCTGCAGCCGGAGGAATGGGGCGGTGAGACCCAGGTCGCCGACGTCTCGGCGAAGACGAAGCAGGGGATCGACGACCTCCTCGAGCGGATCCTCCTCGTTGCCGACGCCGAGCTGGAGCTGACCGCGAACCCGAGGACGGACGCGTCGGGGCCGATCATCGAGAGCCGACTCGACGTTGGCCGCGGCCCCGTCGCGACGATGCTCGTCCAGCGCGGGACGCTGCGCATCGGCGACGCGATCGTCGCGGGCGATGCCTGGGGGAAGGTTCGTGCGCTCCACGATTACCGCGGCGAGCGCGTGACGGAGGCTTCGCCCGGGACGCCGGTCGAGATCCTCGGCTTCGACAAGCCGCCCGGCGCTGGCGAGCACGCCCGCGTGGTCGAGAGCGAGCGGCAAGCGCGTCATCTGGCCGGCCTGCGTGCGCAGCGTCTGCGGGCCGAGCAGCTCGCGCGGCGCCCGACGCGCGGAATCACGCTCGAGGAGCTCTTCACGCGCATCGAGGAAGGCGGCGTCCAGGACCTGAACATCGTCGCGAAGGCGGACGTCCAGGGATCGATCGAGGCGATCACGGGCGAGCTCGGGAAGATCCGCCATCCGGAGGTGCGCGTGAACGTCATCCACACCGGGATCGGCGGAATCACCGAGAGCGACGTGATGCTGGCGTCGGCCTCGAACGCGGTCGTGGTCGGCTTCAACGTGCGGCCGAACGCCGACGCACGCGCGCTCGCCGAGCGCGAGGGCGTGGACATCCGGACCTATCGCGTGATCTACCAGCTCACCGAGGACATCGAGCAGGCGCTCGTCGGGATGCTCTCGCCCGAGCGCGTGGAGGAGACGCTCGGCGAGGCGGAGGTGCGTGCGCTCTTCCGGGCCTCGCGCGTCGGCGTGATCGCAGGCTGCTACGTGACGAGCGGGGTCGTGCGACGAAATGCGAACGTGCGCGTCCTCCGGGAGGGGACCGTCGTCTACGACACGACGATCGCAAGCCTCAAGCGCTTCAAGGACGACGTTCGCGAGGTGCAGGCCGGCTTCGAGTGCGGCGTTCTCCTCGCCGACTTCAACGACGTGAAGGAGGGCGACGTCCTCGAGGTCTACGAGACGCGAGAGGTCGAGCGCACCGACCTCTCCGCGAGCAACGGCGGTCCCCCCGAGCCGGCAGAGGACGAAGGCTAAGCGTCCGAGCTCGACCTGGGCAAGCGCGCCTCGGGCCGGTCTTCGCGCGCGTCTGATTACGGGTCCCGACCCGCCCTCCTGCTCGCGTCCAGCCTAGCGCGGGACGGCGCGCGAGTGAGTGTCCGGTCGTGCCGAGATCGTGTCGAGCCCACCCGCCCGTCGGGGGCGCGAAGGCGCGGTTGAATACGCGCGTGGGCGCTGGCTACGTCGGGATCCTCGCGGTCGAGCTGCACTTCCCCGAGGCCGGCTCCCTGAAGGGGAAGCGGAAGCACGTGAGGTCGGCGAAGGCGCAGCTCCAGAACCGCTTCGGCGCCGCCGTCGCCGAGGTCGAGCACCACGACCTCTGGCAGCGCGCCGGTCTCACCGTCGCCTGCGTCGCGCGCGAGCTGCGCGAGGCGCAGCGGCTGCTCGACGAGGCCGAGCGCTACCTCCACGGTCAGGAGTTCGAGCTCGTCCGAGCGTCACGGCAGGTGGTCGCGGTCGATGAGTGAGCGCATGCGGCGGGTGAACGAGGCACTCCGGGAGGTCGTGTCGGAATCCGTCCGCGACCTCAAGGACCCTCGCATCGGCTTCGTCACGGTAACGGGGGTGGAGGCGAGCGCCGACCTTCGCCAGGCGACGGTCTACGTCAGCGTCCTCGGGTCGGAGCGCAAGCGGGCGGCGACGCTGCAGGGGCTCGAGGCTTCGCGCGGAATCCTCCAGGCGCGCGTGAACCGGGAGCTCCATCTGAAGCGGACGCCGCAACTTGCCTTCGAGTACGATCCGACGGTCGAGCGCGGGGTCCGGCTTTCGAAGCTGATCGACGAGCTATCGCCCGATGACGAGGAAGGACGCTGACCCGGCGACGGTTGCGGCGGCGCTGAAGGCGCACGACCGCTTCGTCGTCACGACACACGAGAACCCGGACGGCGACGCCCTCGGATCCCTCCTCGCGACCAGCCTCATGCTGGAGGCGATGGCGAAGGACGCGACGATGTACCTCGCCGGCACGGTTCCCTTCCCACACGAGTACCGCTTCCTGCCGCTCGAGCTCGTACGGCGCGGTCGAGCGCCGGAGATGGACGGTCGCCTCCTCGTGGCCGTCGACTGCGCGAACGAGCGGCGGCTGGGGGCGGACTGGGCGCGGCTCCTCGAACAAGCGCGCTTCGTGGTCAACATCGATCACCACCACGACAACACACGCTTCGGCGACGTGAACCTGATTCGCCCGGACGCCTCGTCGACGGGCGAGATCCTGCGCGACGTAATGCGGGAGCTCGGCGTCGACCTGACCCGCGAGATCGCGGAGGCGCTCTACGTCGCGATCGTGACCGACACCGGGCGCTTCCAATACTCGAATACGACTGCCAGGGCGCTGCGGCTGGCTGCGGAGCTCGTCGACGCCGGCGCGGACGTCCACCGCGTCTTCCAGGGCGTATACGAGAACGTCGCCTTCGCGAAGCTGAAGCTCCTTGCGAAGG
>JALZFU010000093.1 GCA_030861385.1 Actinomycetota bacterium | reverse complement strand
GCTTCGCATGCTCCTCAACAACCTCGACCCGGAGGTTGCTGAGCGGCCCGACGAGCTCGTCGTGTACGGCGGCTCCGGGAAGGCGGCGCGGAACCCCGAGGCCCTGCGGGCGCTCGTGCGCTCGCTCCTCGTGCTAGGTGAGGACGAGACGCTCCTCGTCCAGAGCGGTAAGCCCGTCGGCGTCTTTCGGACTCATCCTGCCGCCCCGCGCGTCCTCATCGCCAACTCCCTCCTCGTGCCGCGCTGGGCGACCTGGGACGAGTTTCGCCGTCTAGAGGCGCTCGGGCTCACGATGTTCGGCCAAATGACGGCCGGGAGCTGGATCTACATCGGCACGCAGGGGATCCTGCAGGGCACCTACCAGACGTTCGCGGCCGCAGGCGAGCGGCACTTCGGATCCGGCGACTTGCGCGGGCGGACGATCCTCACAGCGGGGCTCGGCGGGATGGGCGGCGCGCAGCCCCTCGCAGCGACGATGGCGGGGGCGGCGATCCTCTGCGTCGAGGTCGACCCGGCGCGGATCCGCCGCCGGCTGGAGACGCGCTACCTGGACGAGGCGACGGAGTCGCTCGACGAGGCACTCTCGCGGATCCGGGTCGCCGCCAAGGAGCGGCGCGCGCTCTCGGTCGGCCTGCTCGCGAATGCGGCCGAGCTCGTTCCCGAGCTGGCGCGCCGCGGCGAACCCTTCGACCTCGTCACGGACCAGACGGCTGCGCACGACCCCCTGAACGGCTACGTCCCCGCGGGGCTCACGGTCGACGAGGCAGCGGCGCTTCGAACCTCGGACGCCGGCGAGTACCTCCGCCGGGCGCGGGAGTCGATCGCGGCGCACGTCGGCGCGCTCCTCGAGTACGTCCGAGCGGGCGCGTATGTTTTCGACTACGGCAACAACCTCCGAGGGGAGGCGCACGAGGCAGGAGTCGAGGACGCATTCACATACCCGGGCTTCGTCCCGGCCTACATCCGGCCGCTCTTCTGTCGCGGCATCGGTCCCTTCCGCTGGGCGGCGCTTTCGGGAGAGCCCGCCGACATCGCGGCGATCGACGCGATGCTCGCGGATCTCTTCCCCGACGACGTCCTCCTCCAGCGGTGGCTTGCGCTTGCGCCCGAGCGGGTCGCGTTCCAGGGCCTCCCAGCTCGGATTTGCTGGCTCGGCTACGGCGCCCGTGCGGAGGCAGGACTTGCGATCAACGAGCTCGTCCGCTCCGGGCAGGTGCGCGCCCCGGTCGTCATCGGCCGCGACCACCTCGCCGCCGGCTCGGTTGCTTCGCCGTACCGCGAGACGGAAGCGATGCGAGACGGCTCGGACGCGATCGCCGACTGGCCGATTCTGAACGCGCTCGTGAACACGGCCGCGGGGGCGACATGGGTGAGCGTCCACCATGGGGGTGGCGTCGGGATCGGCAACGCGATCCATGCAGGCATGGTCGTCGTCGCCGACGGGAGCGACGACGCGGCCGAGCGTCTCGAGCGGGTGCTGACCGCGGACCCCGGGACGGGGGTCATCCGTCACGCCGACGCCGGGTATGAGGACGCGTTCGCTGCCGCTCGCGAGCACGAACTCCCCCTGCCCGGCCTCGAGCTCTAGTCGTCGACGAGGCAGGCAGCGGCGGCGGCCGGGAAACGGCGACCCCCGGGCACGAACGCGACGCGCAGGGGCGGAAGGCGAGTGGACCGCGGCGGTGAGCCGAGGATCGCGCGATACGGTTGACGCCGCGTGGCCACGCTCCTCGTCCGCGACCTCGCGCAGGCGGTCTCGCCGAGCCGCCGCGAAGCGCCGCTTCGTGGTCGGGCGCTGCGCGACGTCGACGTTCTCGAGGATGCCTACGTCGTTTGCCGTGCCGGGCGGATCGCGGACGTGGGATCGATGCGGCGCCTTCCGCCGCTCGCGGGTGACGTCGAGGAGCTCGACGGCCGCGGCCGAACCGCCGTTCCGGGCCTCGTCGACTGTCACACGCACTCGTGCTTCGCCGGCGACCGCGTCGACGAGTTCGACCTGCGTGCAGCGGGGGCGACGTACGAAGAGCTGCACGCCGCGGGAGGCGGGATCGTCTCGACAGTCGCGGCGACGCGCGCAGCGGGGGAGGATGCTCTCCGGGCAGCCGTCGAGCAACACCGCGGGTGGATGCTCGCCCACGGCACGACGACGTTCGAGGCGAAGTCGGGCTACGGGCTCGACCGCGAGACGGAGCTGGCCCAGCTTCGCGCGATCGCTGCGGCCGGTGGCGTTCCCACCTGGCTCGGCGCCCACGCCGTCCCTGCCGAGTTCGGAGACGCCGATTCGTACCTCGACTTCTTGCTGCGGGACGTCCTGCCCGAGGCCGCTTCGCTCGCCGAGGCCGCCGACGTCTTCCTCGAGCGCGGCGCGTTCGACGTCGGTCAGGCCCGGCGCTACCTCGAGGCGTGCCGCGCGACCGGCCTCGCGCTCCGCCTCCACGCCGATCAGTTCACCGAGGCAGGCGGCGTGGGGCTTGCGATCGAGCTCGGCGCCCGGAGCGTCGACCACCTAGAGGCGACGGGCGACGATGGCGTTCGCGCGCTGGCCGCGAGTGCCGTCACCGCGGTCCTCCTTCCGGTCGCGGCGCTCTTCCTTGCGCGGCCGATGCCGCGGGGCCGTGCGCTCGTCGACGCGGGAGCGGCCGTCGCGCTCGCGACCGATTTCAACCCGGGGAGCGCCTTCTGCGAGAGCCTCCCGGTCGTCTGCACGCTTGCCTGCGCGCAACTCGGACTGACGCCGGCCGAGGCGCTTGCGGCGTGCACCGTGAACGCAGCGCACGTGCTCGGCCGGGCCGACCGGATCGGCCGACTCGCGCCCGGCTACGAAGCCGACCTCGTTCTCCTCGAGGCGCCCGACTGGCGGTACCTCGCCTACCATCTCGCGGGCGCCGACGTCGCCGTCGTCGTCAAGAGCGGCGCCGTCGAGTGGACGCGAGATCGAGAGCCGGTGCCGCTCGCGCGCGGGGCATAATCCTCCCGTGCCCTCGCGGAAGCAGCGTCGCCGGCGCGCGAAGCTCCAGCGGCACGAGTACGAGTACGTCGTCGAGACCGACGAGGGCGAGGTTCGGCTCGAGCGGGCGCGAGACGCGAAGGACGGTCGCGAGGAGCGGAAAAACGGCGCCCGCTCCCGCGACACGGTCGTCGACAGGCGCGGCCGCCCCTTGCAGAAGCCGACGCTCGCGCGCGTCCTCCGCCGGGCGGCGATCTTCGCGCCGATCATGGCGAT
>JALZFU010000337.1 GCA_030861385.1 Actinomycetota bacterium | reverse complement strand
CGGGGAGACGCTCGACCATCCTCTCCTCGTCGTCTGCACCCACGGGAAGCGCGACCGCTGCTGCGCGAAGTACGGCCGCCCGCTCTACGACGAGCTTCGGGAGGAGGCGGACCCGGACTGGGTCTGGCAGTCGACGCACGTCGGCGGCGACCGCTTTGCCGGGAATCTCGTCTGCCTCCCGGAAGGGCTCTACTTCGGGCGCGTCGAGCGCCCGGATGTGTGGGGCCTTCTCGACGAGTACCTCTCCGGGCGCGTCGACCTCGGCCACTACCGCGGGCGTTCCGCCTACCCCTTTCCGGTGCAGGCGGCGGAGCGGCGCGTCCGCGAGGTGGCGGGAGTGGCGGGAATCGATGACCTCGCGCTCGAGTCGGTGACGCGGACGGGGGAGGAGGCGTGGACGATCCGCTTTCGAGCTGTCGGCCGAGCCGCCATCCACGAGGTCGACGTGGTCGGCGAGCTTGCGCTCGAGCCGACGTACCTGACGTGCTCCGCCGCTACGCCTGTCCGTCCCCGCCGCTACGTGGCGAAGGCGCACCGCGTCCGGGATCGCTGATCCGAAGGAAGCCTTCGCGAACGAGTCGGTGGACGAGGACGAGCCGCCCTGCGTCGTCGAGGTCGCCCGGGAGGTCGCTCGGCCGAAACCTCCCCTCGGCGCGCGCGGCGTGCTCGAGGTCCACGCGTGCGCGGGCGGGAAAAATGATCGTCTTGCCCTCGAAAGCGAGCGTCACCTGGTCGTCCTCGACGGCGAGGTCGGCGATCACCGTGGCGCGGCGCTCGACGGCCGTCCCGAGGCCGAGCTCTCTCAGCGCGCGGACCTGCGTGATCTGGTCGTCCAGGATCGCGCGGCGGGTCGCGACGAAGCGGCGGCGCATGCGGCGCGCGACCGCGGCGGGATCGAGCTGGGCGGCGAGGGCGTCGAGCAGTTCCTCGCCGCCGGCACCGTCCTCGGAGACCGAGCGGCGGAAGCGAACGTCGGCCTCGCACGCCGAGAGCGCAGCGCGGACGGCATCGATCCACGTGTAGGGGTTGACGCCGACGGTCAGGTGAAGCGAGTCGGTCGCCGACGTGACCGCCTCGTGGAGCCAGCCGCGCGGGAGGTAGAGCGTATCGCCGGGCCGAAGCGTCAGGTCGAGGACGCACGGGCCGGGCTCGCCCATCTCCGCCGTGTAGCGCTGCTCCTTGAGCGGGAGTTCCCAGGTCGGCTCGTAGACCAGCCAGCGCTTCTCGCCAGCGACCTGGAGGACGAAGACGTCGTGCGTGTCGTGGTGGATCGGGAGCCCCTGCGAATCGCGCGGGGTCCAGTACGCGTTCGTCTGCACGGGGTGCGCGAGCTCGCGTTCGAGGGCGCGGCTGAAGACGGCGAGGGGTCGCCACCAGTGGTGGAGCCCCTGGACGACGACGGTCGCGCCGCGGGCGAACTCGGCGGCGATCCGCTCGACGTCCGCGGTGCCCGTGAAGGCGCTCGGCCGCCAGGGGATGTCGACCGTGTAGTCAGCGAGCGGGACCGTCTGACCGGCCTTGACGAGGCGAAACGCCGGATGGCGGATCCCCGAGCTGAGGAGGCGCTCCACGTCGGCCTCCGACAGAAGGTCGTCGAAGCGGGCGTCGCCGCTCCGCCCGACAAACAGGGGCCGCCGCTCCCAGTGCTCAGCGCGGAACTCGTTCGCGGGGACGGGTGCGATGCAGCGCGCGAGGGCGCCGTCCGCGAGGTCCTCCCTAGCCGCCTGAGTCGGCGGGACCCGTGTCCGGGTCGACGGTGTCGGCATCGTCCGTCGTGTCAGACGAATCGGTGCTATCGGAGTCGTCTGCCGTGTCCATGTCGTCGGCGTCGTCGGCGTCGACGTCCATCTCGGCGCGGGTCTCGTCGGAAAGCTCTGCTCGGCCGCGGGTCACGATCTCGTCGTCACCAAGGGTCGACATGGTTCCTCCTTCTTTGGCGGGGACGGCGCGAGCCTACAGCGTGCGGCGATAGACGCGGAACGACCACGTGGCGAACGCCGAGGTCGCGATCGTCGCCGCGACGAGGAGCGCTAGGTAGAAGCCGACCACGCCCCAATCCGTTCCCGGCTCGACGACCTCGCGCGCGGCGACGACGCCCCACTCGACCGGGTTGAAGCGGGCCGCCACCTCCATCCACTCTGGGATGAGATCGCGCGCGATGAGCGCCGAGGAGAAGAAAAGGAGGGGGAGGCCGACGAAGTTCGAGACGGCGATCATCGACTCCTCGCGGCGAGTGAAGAGGGCGATTCCGTTCGAGACGCCCGAGAAGCAGGCGGCGACGAGCGAAGCGGCGACGAGGATTACGAGCCACCCGAGCGCGCCTTCCCGCACGCGGGCGCCCATGAGGAAGCCGATCCCGAGCACGATCGCGCCCTGGATAACGGCATTCAGCGAGCACTGGCCGACGTGGCCGAGGACGAGCGAGCTCCTGCGAGCGGGCGTCGCGAGGAAACGCTCGATGATTCCACGGTCGAGGTCGTTCACCATCGACATGCCGTTCCAGATCCCGCTGAAGAACGCCGTCATGACGACGATCCCGGGCGTCAGGAACTCGATGTACGAGCGCGTCTCGAACCCGGGAAGGTCGGTGATCCGCCGGAACAGCTGGCTGTAGAGGACGAGCCAGAAGAACGGCTGGACGAGCAGGATCACGATCCAGACCGGCTGCCGCACCAGGTTGCGGACGTGGCGCCCGAACATGAACCAGGTATGCGCGGCGGCGGTCACTCTTGGTTCGCCTCCTCGTCCTCGGTCCGGAAATCGCGTCCGGTGAAGTGGAGGTAGACGTCGTCGAGCGACGGGCGTGACATCGTCACCGACGCCACCGGAATCCCGCGCCCCTCGAGCGCGGAGACGATGCCGGGAACGGCGGTGCCACCGTTCTCGACCCGCGCGCGAAGCACTCTCCCGTCCATGGCCGCCTCGTGCACGGCCGCGAGCGAGCGGACAACGGCTTCCGCGTGCTCGGCTCGCCCGTCCGCGAGCTCGACCGTGACCGCGTCGCCGCGCAGCTCGCGCTTCAGCGCCTCCGGCCTCCCTTCGACCACGATCACGCCTCGGCTCACGATCGCGAGGCGGTCGGCGAGGTGGTCGGCCTCTTCGAGGTAGTGCGTCGTCAGGAGGACGGTCAGCGACTCCTCCTCGGCCAGGCGCTCGAGCTCTTCCCAAATGGAGGCGCGAGCCTCGGGGTCGAGTCCCGTCGTCGGCTCGTCGAGGAAGAGGACCGAGGGCCGGTGGACGAGGCCGAGCCCGATGTCGAGGCGGCGCCGCATCCCCCCGGAGTAGGTGCGGACGATGCGGTCGCCGGCGTCTGCGAGGCCGAGGCGATCGAGGAGCTCGTCGACGCGGTGGCGAAGCTTCTCGCCGCGCATCCCGTGGACGTGGCCTTGCAGCGTCAGGTTCTCGCGACCCGTCGCGTCGCGATCGTGCCCCGACTGCTGCGCTACGTACCCGATCGCTTGGCGGACGCGACCCGGCTCACGAAGGACGTCGAAGCCTGCCACCCGAGCGCTTCCCGAATCGGGTGTCGTGAGCGTAGCGAGCACGCGAACCGTGGTCGACTTGCCCGCGCCGTTCGGGCCGAGGAGGGCGAAGACCTCACCCGCGCGCACGCGAAAGCCGACACCCGCGAGCGCGCGAACGCCTTTCGGATACGTCTTCGCGAGATCCTCGGCGACGATCGCGTCCACGCGCTCGACTCTAGCGCCCGATACTCGCGTTCCCGTGCCCGTCTTCGACACCTACGTGATCGTGGACTGGAGCTCGTCGAACCGGCCGAAGACGGGGCCGGACAGCGTCTGGATCGGAGCCGGCGGCCGCGGCGATCTCCGGCTCGAGAACCCGCCGACACGCGCGCGGGCGCGGGAGCGGGTAACCGCACTCCTGCGAAACGCGGTCGCGGCCGGCGAGCGCGTGCTCGTCGGTTTCGACTTTCCGTACGGCTATCCGCGCGGTCTCGCGAGCGCGCTTCCATTGCCGCCGGGCCCCGCCTGGCTTCGAGTGTGGCAGACGCTCGTCGCGCTGATCGTCGACGACGAGGCGAACGAGAGCAACCGATTCACGGCCGCCTCCGCGCTCAACGAACGGCTCGGGCCGAAACCCGGGCCGTTCTGGATGCGCCCCGCGGGCGCCGCTACGCCAGCGCTTCCCCTCACGAGACCGTCCTTCCCGTATCGCACCCTCGCGGAGTACCGCGCGACCGAGCGTGCCTTGAAGCGGCGCGGCCGCCATCCGCAATCGGGGTGGAAGCTCTCGGGCGCGGGCTCCGTCGGAAGTCAGGCGCTCCTCGGGATCCCGGTCCTCCACGCGCTTCGCTTCCACCCAAAGCTCGCACCCTCATCTCGCGTGTGGCCGTTCGAAACCGGCTTCCGTCCGGCCCCCGTTCCGACGTCCGGGCCGTTCGTCCTCCACGCTGAGATCTGGCCGGGAATCGTCGACATCGAGCCCGGGTCGGGGCAGATCCGGGACGCTCAACAGGTCGGCGCGCTCGTCGAGGAGTTCGTCCGTCTCGACTCGGAAGACGCGCTCGGCTCGCTCTTCGCACCGCATGCCGACGGGGCGGCCGCGAGCGAGGAGGGCTGGATCCTCGGCGCGTAGCGGTGGTGCACTCGAGTCTCGCGCGCGTCTAACTGCGGGTCCCGACCCGCCCCCTGCTCGGCCTCAGCGTAACCGCCGATTTCGCGCGGGAGGCGCACCCACGGTCTTCGATCTGTGCCGAATTCGTGGGCTTCGCGCGCGCGGTGCGACCCTCGCCGCTTCGCGCACTCCCATCGCGCGAACGCCGGACCGCGGCGAGGACGGCCGGTAGACTCGCGCGCGCCGTGGATCTCTACGAGTACCAGGGAAAGGAGCTTTTTCGCCGTTTTGGGATCCCCGTTTCGGAGGGGCGCGTGGCGACCTCGCCGGCGCACGCGCACGCGGCGGCCGAGGAGCTCGCGGCACCGGTCGTCGTGAAGGCGCAAGTGCTCACGGGAGGGCGTGGGAAGGCGGGCGGGATCAAGCTGGCGAGCTCGCCAGAGGAGGCGGAAGCGCGCGCGAGCGAAATCCTCGGTCTCGACATCCGCGGCCACCGCGTCCGAACGCTCTGGGTCGAGCGGGCATCCGAGATCGCGAAGGAGTACTACCTCTCGGTCACGTTCGACCGGGGCGAGAAGAAGCCGCTCCTCATGCTCACGACGCAGGGCGGGGTCGACATCGAGGACGTCGCCGCGACGACCCCCGAGGCACTCGCACGCCTCCACCTCGACCCGCTCGTCGGCTTCCAGCCGTACCAGGCGCGCTGGCTCTGCTTCGCGGCCGGCGTCACCGATCCAGACGAGCAAAGGCAGGTCGTGGATCTGGTCGGGAAGCTCTACGCCGCGTTCGTGGAGTTCGATGCGATGCTCTGCGAGGTGAACCCGCTCATCGTGACGCCGGAGGGACAGGTGCGCGCCCTCGACGCGAAATTCACGGTCGATGACAACGCGCTCTTTCGCCACCCCGACATCGCCGAGATGCGGGACCTCGACGCGTACCCGCCCGAGGAGCGCGCGGCGCGCGAGAAGGGCGTCACGTACGTGAAGCTCGACGGCGACGTCGGGATCCTCGGGAACGGCGCCGGGCTCGTCATGTCGACCCTCGACCTCGTCGCGCAAGCTGGCGGGCGCGCCGCGAACTTCTGCGACCTCGGCGGGGGCGGCGACGCGCAAGGCGTGGTCGACGCGCTCGAGGTGATCACCGCGGACGAGCAGGTCCGCTCGATCCTGTTCAACGTCTTCGGCGGGATCACGCGCTGCGACGAGGTCGCACGCGGCATCCTCGAGGCTCTCGGCCGGATGACGATCGAGGATCCGATCGTCGTTCGCCTCGACGGGACGAACGCCGAGGAGGGCCGGCGGATGCTCGCGGACGCGGCGTCGCCGAACCTCCACGTCGAGGAGACGATGCTCTCGGCCGCGGAGCGCGCGGTGGAGCTCGCGCGATGAGCTCCTGGGACGAGCGCGCGGACGCCTACCGCGAGAGCGCCGAACATCGCGAGGGCCGCGACCTCGACCTCCTCCTCGCTGCGTGCGGTCCGTGCGCCGGCCTCTTGGTCCTCGACGTCGCAACCGGGGGAGGCC
>JALZFU010000087.1 GCA_030861385.1 Actinomycetota bacterium | reverse complement strand
GAGTACGACGACTTCGTCTTCCTCGTCGTCTACGGCTGGGCGCCCGACGAAGACGGCCTCGTCGAGGTGCATTGCTACTACTCGCCGCGGTTCCTCGTCACCGTCCATCGCGACCGAGCGCCGGCATTCGAAAACGTGCGCTCGCGCGCGGAGCGAGTGCTCGCTCGCGGAGACGACCCGATCCTCGTTCTCCACCAGGTCGTCGACGCGCTGGTCGCGAGCTTCACGCCGCCGCTCGAACGAATGGACGATCGGCTCGATCTGATCGAGGACGAGCTGCTCGCGCGTCCCAGCGACCGTCAGATGCAGGAGATCCTCGCCATGCGGCGGCACCTCGCGCACCTCCGAAAGGCGATCGCGCCGCAACGCGATCTCTTCGGCCGGCTCCTCGGCGGCGTCGACGAGCTGCCGGGGATGACACGCGAGGCGGAGCGGTACTTCCGGGACGTCTACGACCACCTCTTCCGACTCGCCGAGATGATCGACGCCTACCGCGACCTCATCACGGGCACGATCGACGTCTACCTCTCGACCGCTTCCAATCGGCTCGGCGCCGTCACCAAGCAGCTGACGCTCATCGCCACGATCTTCCTCCCGCTCACCTTCGTCACCGGCTTCTTCGGCCAGAACTTCGGGTGGATGGTCGACCAGGTCGGCTCCTGGGCGGCCTTCGCCGGGCTCGGAATCGGGCTTCAGGTCGCGACGATCGGCCTGGTCGTCGCCTACTTCCGCCGGCACGGCTGGTTCTGAGCGAGCCGCTGGCCGCCTGGCGCGCGCTCGAGCCGCCCTGGCGCGAGTGCCTCGCGCTCGCGTGGGAGGCGTACGCCGCCGACACGATTCCCGTCGGGGCGGTCGTCGTTCGCCCGGACGGCAAGGTGGTCGCCCGCGGCCGAAACCGCGTCTACGACCGCGACGCACCGCGGGGCCAGCTCGCGTACAGCCTGCTCGCCCACGCGGAGGTGAACGCGCTCGCCCAGCTCCCGCCCGAGCAGCGCTACGAGGACCATGCGCTCTTCACCGCCCTCGAGCCGTGCTTCCTCTGCATCGGCGCGACCACGCTCGCGACGGTGGGCCGCGTCCGGTTCGCCGCCGCCGATCCGTACGGCGGCGCCGCCCGACTCTCGGTCGCCGGCGCCAATCCAATGCTCGAGCGTGCGGCCGTCGAGGTGAGTGGACCGGAGCTCGGGCCCCTCGGCGCCCTGGTGGCCGTCCTGCACGCCGAGCTCTTCCTCCGGAGGAATCCCGCCGGCTTCGTCGTCGCGTCGCATCGCCGTCGCGAGCCCGCTCTGCTCCGTGCTGCGGACGCCCTCCTCGAGCGACGAGTCGCCGCGCGGGCGGCATCGGGTGCATCCCTCGTCGACGTCCTTCCCGACGTCTGGGACGTCATTCCGGGCGAGACCTGATACAAGCGCCTCATGCGCCAACTGTGGGCGCCTTGGCGCCTCGAGTACATTCAAGCGGCCGACGAGCAGGAGGGCTGCTTCCTCTGCCGAGCGGCGGCGGACGGCGACGAGGACGCTCTCGTCGTCCACCGCGGCGAGCTCGCGTTCGCGCTCCTCAACCGCTACCCGTACGCGTCCGGACACGTGATGGTCGCGCCGCTTCGCCACGAAGGCGAGTTCGGGGACCTCTCTCCCGAGGAGGCGGTGGAGATCCATCGGCTGGCGGCGGCTGCGCTCGGCGCCGTCGCGGAAGCCATGCGGCCCCAGGGTTTCAACCTCGGCTGGAATCTCGGCCGCATCGCCGGCGCGGGCGTCGTCGACCACGTCCACCTCCACGTCGTCCCGCGCTGGGCCGGGGACACGAACTTCATGCCCGTTCTCGCGGACGTCAAGGTGCTGCCCGAGGCGCTCGCGGACACGCGGGAGAGGCTCGCGCGCGCGTGGCCGAGATAGTCGTTCGCACCGAGGCGCCCGACGGCGAGCCGGGAGCGACGCTCCTAGCCGAGTACTACTCGGAGGTCGCAAGGCGCTACCCGGACTGGTCGCCGAGCAAGGGATCGACCGCGAGCAACGCCGAGATGTCGCCGCCGGCGGGCCGCTTCCTCGTCGCGTACCTCGACGGCTGGCCGATGGGCTGCGGGACGGTCAGGCGCGTCGATGACGCGACCGCGGAGATCAAGCGCATGTACGTCCGTCCCTCCGGGCGCGGTCGCGGCGTCGGGAGGCGTCTCCTCGCCCAGCTCGAGGCGGCCGCCCGGGAGATCGGGTACGTGCGCGTCGTCCTCGACACGGGGGAGCGAATGCCGGAGGCGCAGGCGCTCTACCGCTCCTCGGGCTATCGGGAGGTGGACGACTACAACGGCAACCCCTGGGCCGCCGTTTGGTTCGAGAAGCGCCTGCAGCCGAGCCGGCGAGGCGAGGACCGTTCACGCGGAGACGAGCTGCGCCTCCGAGACGCCGAGTCGACGGCTTCCTCGCCTCGACGCCAGCACGGTCGGTCATAGGATCCCCGCTCGTGGCACTCGATCCGAAGGTCTTCAAGGCATATGACGTCCGCGGGATCCATCCCGACGAGCTCGACGAGGAGGGCGCGTACCGGATCGGGCGCGCGTACGCCGACGTCTTCGAGCCTCGTCGGATCGCGGTCGGGCGCGACATGCGGACGTCGTCACCGACGATGGCGCAGGCGGTGATCCGCGGCGCCGCCGACGGCGGTGCGGACGTCGTCGACATCGGCATGGTCGGCACCGAGATGCTCTACTTCGCGGTCGGTGAGCTTCGCCTCGACGGCGGGATCGCCGTCACCGCCTCGCACAACCCGAGGGAGTACACGGGGATGAAGATCGTCCGGCGGGGCGCCCTTCCCGTCGGCGGCGAGTCGGGCCTCGTCGCGATCAAGGAGCGCGCAGGCGAGGAGGTCGCGCCGCCCGTCGCGCGGGGCGCGGTCGCGGAGCGGGACGTTTATCCGGCCTTCGGGGACCGCGTCCTCTCGTTCGTCGACGTCGATGCCCTGAAGCCGCTTCGAGTTGCGATCGACGCCGCCAACGGGATGGCCGGGCAGATGCTGTCGCCGATCCTCGAGCGGCTTCCGATCGACGCCCGGTGCTACTTCTTCGAGCCGGACGGAAGCTTCCCAAACCACGAGCCGAACCCGCTTCTTCCCGAGAACCGCGAGTTCATCGTGGCGAAGGTGCGGGAGGAGGGCGCCGATCTCGGGATCGCGTTCGACGGCGACGCCGACCGCTGCTTCTTCGTCGACGAAACGGGCGATTTCGTGCCCGGCGATTTCGTGACCGCGCTCCTCGCCGAGCTCATGCTCGAGAAAGAGCCCGGCGGGAAGGTGATCTTCGACGTCCGGGCGAGCTGGGCGGTCGCGGATGCGATCCGGCGCGCCGGCGGCACTCCCCTCGTGAACCGCGTCGGGCACGCCTTCATCAAGCATCGGATGCGCGATGAGGGCGCCGTCTTCGCAGGCGAGGTCTCGGGCCACTACTACTTTCGCGATTTCAGCCAGGCCGATTCCGGGACGATCCCCGCCCTTCTCATGCTCGAGCTCGTCTCGAAGCACGGCCGGCCGCTCTCCGAGATCCTCCGCCCGCTTCGCGAGCGCTACTTCCTGACCGGCGAGCTGAACACCCGCGTCGACGACGTCGCGCTGAAGCTCCAAGAGGTGAAGGAGCGCTTCGGCGCCGAGGGCGACGTCTCGCACCTCGACGGACTCGAGGTGACCGCCGAGCGCTGGCACCTGAACCTCCGTCCGTCGAACACGGAGCCCCTCCTCCGCCTGAACCTCGAGGCGCTCGACCGCGAACTCATGGAGCGAAAGCGAGACGAGGTGCTGGCCGTCATCCGAAGCTAGGAGCGAGCGCCCGCGGCGCAGCGGAGAGGCGAACCGCGAGCGCGGCGCGCCTAGCCTCCCGGGGGACGGTAGTCGACCGACTTCCTGGTTGCTTCGTCGACCTCTCCCGGCGTGACGAGCGGAGTCGTCGTCGGGCGTACGGCGCCTGAGGAACTTCGGCATCGCAGCCTCCTTCGACTCGCTTCGACGCGGCGATCATCCGAGGCGGAGGCGATGGGTCAAGATGCCGGCTGCCCGCTCGTGCCCTCGCCGGAAACTGCCATGCGCGCGGGCCCGGCTAGCATCGGGGCGTGACCTTCTCGCTCGGTCACCCCACCGACCGCCGCCCCCCGTTCAAGTTCTCCTCCTACACGCGGGTCGGGTTCTCGGACACGGACGCGCAGGGGATCGTCTACTACGGCCGCTACCTCCCGTACTTCGACCATGCGCGGGTCGAGTACGCGCGTCAGCTGGGCCTCCTCGCCTACGACCTCGGCGAGTGCGAGTTCGTCATGCGGGCGTCTCAGGTTGTCTACGAGGCCCCGGCGCGCTTCGACGACCTCCTCGAGGTCTTCGTTCGGACGAAGCGGATCGGTCGAACGAGCGTCTCATCCGAATACGCAGCCCTCCGCGTGGCCGACAACGTCCTCATGTGTACCGCCGAGCAAACGCTCGTCCTCGTCGACCTCGCCGAGCGGCGTCCCGTGCCCGTCCCGAACGGCTACCGCCGCCCGATCGAGGCGTTCGAGGGCGCCGACGTCGAGGTCGCGGTTCCCCGATGAAGGGCGGCGACGCCTACCGGAGCGCCGTCGAGGCGATCGACCGGATCGTCAACCGCGAGCGGGAAGCGGACGAGGTCCTCCGGAGGACGGTGGAGATCCTGCACGATCGGCTCCCTCACTACTCGTGGGTCGGGATCTACCTGGTCGAGGGAGACGAGCTCGTGCTCGGGCCGTGGAAGGGCCCCCAGGCGACCGAGCACGTCCGGATTCCGATCGGGCAGGGAATCTGCGGCGCGGCGGCGGCGAGTGGCGAGACGGAGGTTGTCGGCGACGTGACCGGCGACGAGCGGTATCTCGCCTGCTTCCCCTCGACCCGGAGCGAGATCGTCGTCCCGATCGCCTACGAGGGCCGCGTCGTGGGCGAGATCGACGTCGACTCTGACACTCCCTCCGCCTTCGGCCCGGCCGACCGCGAGCTCCTCGAGCGAGTCGCCCTCCTCGTCTCGCCGCACGCGCTCGTCGCCTGGGATCGCCCGTCGGCGTGGGCCGAACGCGTCGAGCCTTAGTCC
>JALZFU010000086.1 GCA_030861385.1 Actinomycetota bacterium | reverse complement strand
CGATGCGCTCGAGGAGGTGCTCCTCCCGGCCGACCTGCTCGAGCGCTACCCGCACGAGCTCTCGGGGGGGCAGGCGCAGCGGATCGCGATCGCCCTCGCGGTCGCTTTGCGCTCGGAGGTCCTGCTCGCGGACGAGCCGACGAGCGCTCTCGACGTGACCGTCCAGGCGGAGATCCTCGAGCTCCTGCGCCGCGTGCGCGAGCACGAGCGGCTGGCCGTCCTCTTCATCAGCCACGACCTCGCGGTCGTGGCGCAACTCTGCGACCGGATCGCCGTCATGCGCGCGGGCCGGATCGTGGAGATTGGCTCGGCGCCCGAGGTCGTGCGCTTGCCGCGCGACCCCTATACACGAGACCTGCTCGCGGCAGTCCCCAAGCTCGGCGCCGCGCCCGCCTGATGCTCGAGGCGCACGAACTCGAGGTGTGCTTTGGCGAGGTTCGCGCGGTCGCGGGAGTCAGCTTCACGCTCCCCGACGGCCCCTTCGGCCTCGGGCTCGTCGGCGAGAGCGGCTCCGGCAAGACGACGATCGGCCGCGCGCTCATGCGGCTCGTTCCGATCGCGGGCGGCTCCGTGACCTGGAACGGCGAGAACGTCGCCCGTCTGCGCGGCGAGCGGCTGAAGCGCTACCGCCGCTCCGTCCAGATCGTCTTCCAGGACCCAGACGGGACGCTCGACCCCCGCATGCGCGTCGGAGCCGCGCTCGCCGAGGCGCTCAACGTCCACCGCGTCGTGCCGCGCTCGGCGGTCGCGGCCCGCGTCGAGGAGCTCCTAACGGAGGTGGGCCTGGGTCCGGAGCACGCGCATCGCTATCCGCACCAGCTCTCGGGCGGCCAGCGGCAGAGGATCGCCATCGCGCGCGCGCTCGCGGTCGAGCCGAGCGCGCTCGTCCTCGACGAGCCGACAAGCGCGCTCGACGTGACCGTCCAGGCCCGGATCCTCGCGCTGATCGCGCGCCTCCGCGAGGAGCGGAACCTCGCCTACCTGCTCATCTCGCACAACCTCGCCGTCGTCGAGCGGCTCTGCGAGCAGACAGCCGTCCTCTACCTCGGGCGGATCGTCGAACTCGGGCCGACGCGCGACGTGCTCGCGCGTCCCGCGCACCCGTACACGCAGGCGCTCCGCTCCGCCGTGCCGGAGCTCGACCTCGCCGCCCGCCGCGACCCGCTCGTCGTCGCCGGCATCCCGCCCAACCCGGCCGAGCCCCCGCCGGGCTGCGGCTTCCACCCGCGCTGCCCGCTCGCGGACGAGCGCTCGCGCGCGGAGCGCCCGAAGCTTCGGGAGATCGGGCCCGGGCACCTCGTCGCCTGCCACCACGCTGAGGAAGCGCTGGCGCTGTTCCGGCCCGCGGCTTCGCGGCGTCGCGACGGCGCTCACCCTTCGGGGCGGCGCTGACACGCTCCACGAGCCCGCTCGATTACACCTCGCTTACACCGGCGTGACGAAGCGCAGACGTGGTGAGCGGATACTCGTCCTCGCCAGAGCGACCAGGGAGGAAAGAAGATGGATATGCGACGCTTCGCGGCGCTCGCCGCGGCGCTCGTCGGGTCGGCGGGCCTAGTTGCGCTGCCCGCCTATGGCCAGCAGCCGTCGGCCGACGTCTCGGTCACGAAGACGGACAGCCCCGACCCCGTCGCCGCGGGAAGGAGCCTTACGTACACGGTCACGGTTGCGAACAGCGGCCCGGAGCGGGCGACCGGCGTGACGGTCACCGACACGCTTCCGCCCGGCGTCACGTTCGTCTCGGCCGACGCGTCGAAGGGCAACTGCACCGGTTCAGCGCCCGTTACGTGCAATCTCGGCGCACTCCGGAAGGGAGAGAGCGCGAAAATCACGATCGTCGTTCGGCCGACGACGGCCGGCACGCTCACGAACAGGGCCCAGGTGACAGCCAACCAGGGGGACCCCAACACGGGTAACAACGCGGATACGACGACGACGAGGGTGGTGGCGCCGCCGGCTCGGTGCACGGTAACCGGGACGGCAGGCGCGGATGTCCTTCGCGGGACGGCGGCCGCCGATGTGATCTGCGCCCTCGGTGGCCCCGACATCGTCTACGCCGGGCAAGGCGATGACATCGTGCGGGCGGGCGCGGGCGCAGACATCGTCTATGCCGGCGCCGGAAACGACCGCGTCGCCGCGGGCGGCGGGCGCGACGTCGTGTACGGCGGGGCCGGGAACGACCGAATCTCGGGCGGGCGCGGAGGCGACGTGCTGTACGGCAACGACGGGCTCGACGGGCTCTTTGGCGGCAGGGGATTCGACATCCTGATCGGCGGGCCGAGAAGCGACGTCTGCCGGCCGGGGCTGGACGGAGGTATCAGTATCGGCTGCTAGACCGCGCCGACACCCTCTCGCGCGACGTGCACGGGGCCGCTCCCAGCTTCCCTATCTGCGACGAGGATGAAGGAGCGATTCTCGACGACCACGAGGCCGTCGGAACACGCTCGGCCAACACGACGGGCGACTCCGTCTTCGGGCTCCGAGTCGCCCGTCGCTCGGACGTGCGAGCTTCCGAGCCACGGCTGCAGGGCGGGTCGGCCCCGGAGGCCGATTACGGCTACGTCGGCCCGTCGACGGCGCGAAGGAAGCTCCGAACGGTTTCGATGTACGGCTCGCGCTCCTCGAGATGGGGCGTGTGCGAGCTTTTTTCGAAGACGACGAACGTCGAGCGCGGCGTTAGCGAGTGAAAGTGCTCCGTCGACTCGGGCGTCGCCTCGTCGTGTCGCCCGCAGGTCCACAGGACCGGCGCGCCGAGCGCGCCCAGGCCACGACTCGCGTCGCGCCCGCGGAGGTTGCCTGTCTGCGTGAACTCGCTCGGCCCCCACATCGTCCGATACGGCTCGACCCCGAAGCCCGCGAACGCACGCTCGAGCTCGTCGGGCCAAGGGTCGACGCGGCAAACGTGCCGCTTCCAGAAGACGAGCGTCGCGGCGATGTATTCGGGACAGTCAAGGAAGCCGGACTCCTCGTGACGGTCGATCGCCTCCTCTACCTCGCCGGGGAGCGCCGCTTTGAGGCGTCCCGCGTCCTCGACCCAGCGCGGGACGCTGACGAGCGGGCTGGCGAGGACGAGGCTCTGCAACCCCTCGGGCCGCCCGAACGCGTACTCGATCGCCAAGAGGCCGCCCCAGGAGGATCCGAGGAGGTGGAACCTGCTGAGACCGAGCTCTGAGCGGACGGCGTCCACCTCCTCGAGCGAGCGCTCGAGGCTCCACAGGCTCCGGTCATCAGGGCGTTCCGAGCGCCCGCAGCCGAGCTGGTCGTAGAAAACGACAGCGCGGTCGCCGACTAGGTCGCGCAGCGGCTCGAGGTAGTCATGCGGAAAGCCGGGGCCGCCGTGCAGGCAGAGAAGCGGGGTCCCCCCGTCGCCGTGGATTCCGTACCAAACGCGGCCGCCGGGAACCGGAATCGTTCCCTCTTTCAAGCTGTCCCTCCTGCTCAGGCGCTCGGCCAGAAGCCCCGACTGATTGCAAAAGCTCTCTGCAGCTTCGTCGAACGGCCCTCTCGCGGCTATCCGCGTTCCGGAAGCCGTCCGAGGAGATCGACGCTTGCCGCCGCGCTAACGGCTCTTCTCGACGACGCTTCGCATCTCGTCAGCTGTAAAGGCGCGCATCGTGGTCGTCCGGAGGTTTCCCTGGGAGGCGAGCCGGAGGAGGCCGGCGCTCGCCGTCTCATCATCAGCGGCCTCGGCGATCGTCACGATGTCGCAGGCGCCAGTCGTCCAGTAGATCTCCTTGATCGTCACGCCGCGCTCGGCCAGTGCGTCCTTCGCCGCCTCATAGCGATCGACGGTATCGGCCGCGGATTTCGCCCCTTGGTCAGTCCAGTTCATCAGGACGACATACGTAGGCATCACGGCTCCTTTCGCTCGGCTTGCAACCAAGAGTGTCTCGCGTCGCCGAGCTGCGCGCAACCGCAGTCGACGAAGCAGGACGGGCCTACGGGCGCGGCTCCCTGCTGGCGCGAGGATTCCGCGAGTCTCAGCAGCAAGACGCCGATCGCGCGCCCTTACCCCGAGCGCTTGAGCTTCCCGTGTTTCTTCGCGTGGAGCTCGCCGCGCTTGAAGACCCAGATCCCGAGCGGGACGGAGACGATCCCGATCACGATCAGGGGCCAGATGTCGCCCCAGACGGCACCGACCCCGGCGCCCTCCAGAATCGCCCGCCGCATCCCGCGGAGGGCGTACGTCGCGGGCGAGATCGTGGCGATCCACTGCATGAACCGCGGCAGCACGTCGACCGGGTAGTAGACGCCCGAGACGACGAGCATCAGCCCCTGGCCGACGTAGCCGAACTGCGTCCCCTTCTCGGGCGAGATCAGCGGGAGGACGGCGGTCATGATCCCGATCCCGACGAACGAGACGGACGCCACCCCGAGCAGCACGAGCGCCGAGGTGAAGTTCGCGGCCGGCATGTGCAAGCCGAAGAAAGCGGCAATCGCGCCGAAGACGATCGCCGCGCGGACGAGGCCATAGAGGACGGCGAAGATCCCCATGCCGAGCAGGTGCATCGAGCGGGCCAGGGGCGCCATGAACGTGTACTCGATCGTCCCCTCCCAGCGCTCCCACGCGATCGTCTCGATCACGATCTCGAAGACGATCCCGAGGTAGGACCAGACGACGGCGCCGATTAGGAGGATCGTCGTCAGCCGCTCGACGTCCACGCGGCCGCCGCTCGCCTCGACGCCCTTCCCGATGAAGACGATCGTGAGCGTGTTTGCCGCCGTCCACGCGAAGAACGCGATCTCCCACCAGACGTAGCGCTTGACGAGGTACCAGTTGCGCTCGACGACGCCGGCGAGGCCGATGAACTCGTGCCGAAGGACCGAAGCCGCGCCTCTCACGCGAACACACCGCTTTCGTCGCTCGCCTGCGGCTTGCTTCCCCGCGGGAGACCGGCGTCTTCCCCCTCGAACGCATGCCCCGTCGCGGCGAAGAACGCCTCCTCGAGCGTGTCGGCGCGGAAGCGCTCCTTCAGCTCGTCGGGCGGCTCGAGGCAGAGCAGCCGCCCCCGGTCGAGGATCCCGACGCGGTCGGTCAGGATCTCGGCCTCGTGCAGGTCGTGCGTGCAAAGCAGGACGGTCGCGTCGTGCGACTCGCGAATCTCGCGCACGAACTCCTGCACCTCGAGCTTCGAGCGCGGATCAAGCCCCGTGGTCGGCTCGTCGAGCAGAAGCAGCACCGGCGACGTGAGGAGCGCACGAGCGAGCGCGACCTTCTGCTGCATCCCACGCGAGAGGTTCTCCATCGCCTCGTGACGCCGTTCGACAGGGAAGCCGACCCGCGCGAGGATCTCGGGGATCCTCTCCCTCGTCTTCCTCGGGCCCATCCCGTAGAAGCGGGCGGCGTACGCGAGGTTTTCCTCCGCCGACATCTTCTTGAAGAACGAGGCCTCGACGGAGACCCGGTTCACCAGGCGCTGTACCGCCCGCTGCTCGCGAAAGACGTCGTGGCCGAAGATCCGCGCCTCGCCGCCGTCGTGGAGGAGCAGCGTCGAGAGCAGCCGGACGAGGGTCGACTTGCCCGAGCCGTTCTGGCCCAGGATGGCGACGCACTCACCGCGCTCGATCGCGAACGTCAGGCCCCGGAGGACGGGCACGCTCCGCTTCCGCCGGTGCAGCCTGTTCCGGTCCGCGTCGCGACGGAGGAACTCCTTGCGCAAGTTGTGGACTTCGACCGCGAACATCAGCTGCTCCTGGAACTCGAGAACGGCGGACACGTCAGCGCTTGCCCCGGCTTCGCCGGGCGGCCGCGCGAGAACGGGTGTCAGCCGGGGAGCAGCATCGCCGGCCGAGGCTAGCAGCAGCGTCAGCCCGAGCGCAAGGTCGGCGCTCTCACCCTGCGACGGCGGGCTGCCCAGGAGCGCGAAGACGCGGCCGCCGAGGCCGACCCCCCGGCCGCCTTATCCTTCCCGACCTACGGTGCGCCTGGCCCGATACGGAAGCCGCTTTCGCGGCGGCGACATCGCCGTCGACCTCGGAACCGCGAATACGGTTGTTTTCGTGCGCGGGCGGGGCGTAACGCTCTTTGAGCCGTCCGTGATCGCGATCGACGATCTCTCGGGCAAGGTGCTGGCGGTCGGAGACGAGGCGAAGCGGATGATCGGCCGCACGCCGGCGAGCATCCACGCGACGCGCCCACTTCGCCACGGTGTGATCACCGACTTCGAGACGACGGAGCAAATGCTTCGCCATTTCATCCGCAGGGCGATCAGCAAGAGCCACCGCCGCCCGCGCGTCGTCCTCTGCGTCCCGAGCGGGACGACCGAGGTCGAGAGGCGCGCGGTCGAAGAGGCGACGGTCGCTGCGGGGGCCCGCGAGGCCCATCTCATCGAGGAGGCGATGGCCGCGGCGATCGGCGCGGATCTCCCGGTCGCGGAACCGGGAGGGAGCATGGTCGTCGACATCGGCGGCGGAACGACCGAGATAGCCGTCATCTCGCTCGGCGGGATGGTCGTCTCGACCTCGCTTCGCGTCGGCGGCTACGAGATGGACGACGCGATCGCGAACCACGTCAAGACGACGTACAGGCTTTCGATCGGCGAAGAACAAGCAGAGGCGACGAAGCTCGAAATCGGGTCCGCATCCGACGTTCGCGACGGTAGCGAGGTCGAGGTGGCCGGGCGCGACCTGCTCACTGGGCTCCTCCGGCGGGTCACGCTCACCGCCGAAGAGGTGCGGGACGCGCTCGGGGGAACGGTGACCCGGATTCTCGACAGCGTCAGGGAGTCGCTCGAGCGCACTCCACCGGAACTCGCGGCGGACGTCATCGACCGCGGCATCAGCCTCGTGGGCGGCGGCTCGCTACTCCCCGGCCTCGACGTTCGCATGCGGAACGAGACCGGCCTCCCCGTCCACGTCGTCGACGCCCCCCTCACCTGCGTCGCGTCTGGCGCAGGGCGAAGCCTCGAGGAGTTCGACGTGATCAGGCGCTCGGCCGTGCGCGCGAACGTCCGCGGACGAAGAAGAGCATCAAATCTGCGCTTCCGTTCGCCCTGACGCACCGGCTGCAAGGACAGGACGGTGAACGGTGATTGACGATCGACGTCGCCGACGATCTCGTCCGGATCGTCCGATCGGTCATCAACCGCGACAAGCTCCGCTACCTCGGGCCGCTCGCCGCGGCGACGAGTCCTGGCTCCGCCGTCGGAGTGGCTCGTGCGGTATTCTTCGACAAACACTTGACGGGTCGCAGCCCGCGTAAGCGCTCGCTGCACCGCAACAAGGTCCTGGCCGTTGGGGGCTCGAAAGCGAGCCAGCCGCGAACGGCCCCCGGGAACCTCCAGGCCCAGGCGGGTTTCCCGATCTCGGAGGTCACCGTGTCCGGTCACACTTGCTCGCCAGGATCCTGCAGTTGCTCGGAGGCCGGCGAGCTCGTACCGACATCGGCGCTCATTTCGAATCGACGGAAGCCGACCGAGCATGACGCCTCCTCGGAGGTCGTGAAGCGGGCGATGCTCGAACCGAGCGACACGACGGATCCGGTTGCTCGCCTCGGCGTGGCGTCGTAGCATCGCAAACCGCCGCGACAGCCGAACCGAGATCTCGGCGATGCGAACATGGTGGCGGCGTGCTCGCCGTCCCCGAGACCCTAGACCCAGACGGAGGTGGACAGTGGCACGACATCGGCAGGCGACCAAGCAGCGGCCGCGGCGCCGGCAGACGAAGCGAATCCTCAACTGTCTACCTTCCCCGAAGCAGGAGGAGGACTGGCGCTACGAGCACGCGGCCGCGGCCGAGATCGTCGCTGCCCGAGCCGCGATTCCGACTTCCAAGGACCTGCGGGAGGATTGGTGGGCGATCGGGGACCAAGGCCAGACGGGCTCCTGCGTCGGCTGGGC
>JALZFU010000076.1 GCA_030861385.1 Actinomycetota bacterium | reverse complement strand
GCTCGATGCTCGCCGGCTCCCGCGTCCGGTCGCGCGAAGCGCTGACGTAGAGCACCTCGTCGCGCACGAACGGGCGCACGTCGAGCTTGTCGTCGTCGATCGGCAAGACGACGACGCCGGCCTCGAGCTCGCCACGACGGACACGCTCGACGACCGCCGACGAGTTGCGGCCCACGAGCCGCACCGACACGTCGGGATGGCGGCGCACGAAGGCGGCTACGAGCTCGTCGACGCGCCACGCCGACGGCTCGCCGAAGATGCCGACCGAGACGGTGCCGCTGCGGAGCGCGGTCAGCTCGCCGACGCTCTCGGCGGCGTCCTCGACCGCGCGCAGGCTGTCTGCGGCGTGCTCCGCGAAGGCGCGCCCGGCGTCGGTGGCGACGACTCCGCGTCCGGCTCGGACGAAGAGGTCGGCGCCGAGCGCCTGCTCGAGCTTGCGGATCTGCTCCGCGACCGCCGGCTGAGAGATGCGGAGCGCTCGTGCCGCGCCGGTGAACGAGCCCAGCTCGAGCGCCGCACAGAAGCAGCGGATCTGCTGCAGGGATAAAAGCTCAGCCTTCGGTTGAGCCAAGAAAGAAACCCTAGCTTGCTGATCCGGGGTCGCGGATCATGGCTCCGTGACGCACGACGTGGTCGTGATCGGCGGCGGGATCGCGGGACTGTCCGCCGCCTGGTGGCTGCGCCACCGCGACGTCCTGGTCCTCGAGGCCGGAGTTCGTCTCGGTGGGCGGATGCGCTCCGACGCGTGCGGCGAGTACTGGCTCAACTACGGCGCCCACCTGTTCCCCGCGCCGGGGTCGCTGGTCGACGAGATGGCCCGCGGATGCGGCCTGGAGACCGTGCCCGTCACCGGCAGCATGATGGGGTTGGCGGTCGGGCCCACGCTCCTGGACGACGGCCGCGTGGAGACGTACCCGTTCCGCCTGCCGCTCTCCGTCCGCGACCGGATCGCTTTCGCGAAGGCCGGCCTCAAAGTCAAGCGCGCCGTCGCTCGCTATCAGCGGCTCGAGCGGCGCTATGACTTCGAGGACGACCGCACGTTCGGCGAGTTCCTCGGCCCCCTCCCGCCCGCCGTGCACGAGATTTTCACCTGCGCCGCGCATCGCGCCACTGCGGAGCTGGACGAGCTCTCGGCGGGTTGCGGGATCGGGCTCTTCGCGCTCGTATGGGGCGGCAAGGGCTCGCTGATCGCTCGCAATCTGCTGGGTGGGGCGGGGCAGTTGCCCGCCGCGCTCGGCCGTGAGCTCGGCGACCGTGCGCGGACCGGGTGCCGCGTAGACGCGGTCCTGTCCGATGGCGTCGACCTCGTAGTCCAGTGCGGCGGCGGGGAGATCCGCGCCCGCCACGTGATCGTCGCAGCGCAGGCGCCGCACGCGGCCCCGCTGGTCGCGCCCGTCGCGGGACGGGCAGCCGCTGCGCTGGCGCAGCTGACCTACGGCGCGTTCCTTGTCGTCGCGGTCGAGACGAGCGAGACGACCGGGATGCCCTACGACGACGTCTACGCGATGGCCACGCCCGGCCGCGTCTTCGACATGTTCACCAACCAGGCGCACGCGCTGCGAGCCGGCGCCTCCCGTCGGCCGGGCGGCAGCCTGATGCTCTTTGCCGGAGCGCAGCGCGCCGCGGCGCTGATCCCCGAGAGCGATGAGGTGATCGTCGAGCGCTTCCTGGCCGATCTGCACGAGCTGTACCCGCAGACGCGCGGCGTGGTCGCGCGCGCCATCGTGCAGCGCTGGGAGCTCGGGAACGCATACGCGCGCCCGGGCCGGGGTCGCCTCCAGGCGGCCCTGAAGGGGCCGCTCGGCCCCCACGAGAACCTGCACTTGGCGGGCGACTACTTCGCCGAGCTGGGGAACATGGAGGCCGCCGCCCGGACCGGGCTCGAGGCGGCCCAACGTGTAGACGCTCGAATCCGAGAGGTGACCTATGCCTGAGCCCTTCCACGGAGTGCTGCCTGCGCTCATCACGCCCTTCACGGAGGACGGCGACACGATCGACACCGGCGCGCTCGCCGCGATCGTCGACCGCCTGATCGGCGCCGGCGTCGCGGGGCTCGTCCCTGGCGGCAGTACCGGCGAGTTCACGACGCTCACGAACGCCGAGCGCCGCGAGCTCGTCGAGGCGACCGTCGAAGCGGCCGCTGGCCGCGTCCCCGTCGTCGCCGGAACCGGTGCGCTCTCGACGCGCGAGACCGTCGAGCTGAGCGTCCATGCCGAAGAGGCAGGCGCCGCCGCGGTGATGATCGTCCCGCCGTTCTACGACGCGCTCCCGTGGCGCGAGCTGCTCGCGCACTACACGGCGGTCGCGGACGCGATCGACATCCCGATCATGTACTACAACCTCCCAGCCGCAACGGGCGTCAGGCTGACCGCCGCCCAGTTCGGCGAACTGCAGGCGCGAGCCGGCGTCACCTGCCTGAAGGACACCGGCGGGGACGTCGTCGCCGCCACCGAGCTGATCCAGACAGACGGCCCCACTCTTCTCAACGGCTGGGACACGCTCACCTTCGCCGCGCTCGCCGCCGGCGTCGAAGCCGTCGTCTGGGGCGTCGCCTCGATCGTCCCCGACGAGTGCGTCGAGCTGCACCGGCGGCTCATCGACGAAATCGATCTCCCCGCCGCCCGCGACCTCTGGGCCCGGCTCTGGCCGCTGTGCCACTTCCTCGAGGCCCAGAGTTACCCGGCTGGAGTCAAGACCGCGTGCCGGCTGGTCGGCGACACCACCGGCCCCGTCCGCCCACCGCTCCTCCCTCTGGACGACGCGGCGACCCGGGAGCTGGCGGCGCTGCTCGAACACGCGAGCCTCGCGAAGGCGGGATCAGGCTCGTAGGAACGGCTGCCGCTTCGCCGCCGGCCCGGCGCCCCAACATTCCCCCAACGTCGATGCCGACGATGGCGTCTCCGGGCCGCGCTTGCGAACCTCGAACGCGTTTCCCAGGCGCATCTCGTGCATCTGGGGACCGAGCGCCTGGATGTCTCCATTCGCTCCTTGACAAAGAGAAACCGCCGATTTTCGGCGGTATCTCTTGGAGCTAGCCGGACTCGAACCGGCAACCTCCTGGGTGCGATCCACGAGAAGCAGCGGATTTGCAGCGCCTACACTCGCCCGTTCGTGGAGACGTACGTGTGGACCGGCGAGGACGCGCCCCGGATGGAAATCGCCCGCGTCGAGGTCGACGACTCGAATGTCCGTGCCGAAGGGACGCAGGTCGGCGTTGCGTACGAGCTCCGCTACGTACTCGACTCGGGGACCCTCCGACTCGAAGTGGCTGACGGACCATCGCGGCTCCTCGAGCCGGGTGACGCGAACTTCGTCGACCTCGGGTTCTCGCCGCTCACAAACACGCTCCCGATCCTCGCGGACGCGCTCCACCAAGGCGGCGAGCCGCGCGACTACGCGATGGTGCTGGTCGACGTGCCCTCGCTCGAGGTCGTCCGCTCCAAGCAGCGGTACGAGCCGGTAGCGCCCGGGCTCGTGCGGTTCCGTTCCGGCGATTTCGAAGCGATGCTGGAGCTCGACGCCGACGGGTTCGTCACCCGGTATCCCGGGCTCGCAGTCCGGGTGTGCCCGCCTGCCCCGCCGATCGCCCGCGAGCCCGGGGTCCGCGACCGTTCATCCATTCGAGAGTTCTTCGACGCGTACCGCGCGGCGTTCGAAACGTTCGACGTCCAGGCGGTCGCGACCCTCTTCTCTTATCCCTGCCATGTCACGAGCGGCGATGGCGTTGCCGTCACGGTTGCGACCCGCGAGGCGTGGGTCCAACAGGTCGAGCGGCTTCTCGGTTCGTACCGGACGATTGGCGTTCGATCCGCGGAGATCCTCGAGCTCGAGGCTACCGAGCTCACGCCGCGGCTGGCGCATGCGACGGTCCGCTGGCGCTTGCGCGACCGAGCAGGATTACGTGTCTACGACTTCGCCGCCTCGTACACGCTCGCCGATCCCGCCGAAGGGATGCGGATCACGGCGATCGCCCACAACGAAACGCCCCACCTTCGTGCGGCGGTCGAGCGTCGAATGCGTCCGTGATCGCTGCCTCGACGGGCGGCGCTCCTCGCAGCGCTCGGCGTGATGGCCGTCGACCGTCGCGCCGGCGGAATCGCCATGGTCGCGCGGCGAGCAGGTTCCACTTGCTCGCGTCGCCTCGCCGACGAGGGCGCGAACGCTCCCGAGCGCCTTCAGCGCGTGCAGCCCGCGGCTTCCGACGATCGCGAGGTCAGCGGAATCCGAGGCGGCGGCGAGCACGTCGACCACTCGTCAGCAAATCGATGAACTGAGGAATTGCCCGTGTTCTTAGGGAGCGAGCGCGGCGCAGAAATGCTCGCTCTGGGGAACGTCCAGGCCGGCGCTGGAGACGAGGTTCCCGGTGGCGAGGTCGATCACGAACCGACCCGCCTGCGCGTAGACGACGCCGACGCCGGGGACGATGAAGTGGCGCTGGTTGCCGGTTCCTACGAGCGTGTTCGTCGCGACATCAAAATGGACACTGGCCGGCGTGCGGGACGAGATCACTTTGCCGTTCGCCGAGTAGGTCTCGAGAAAGTCGATCCCACGCGCGAACTGACGTACCGCGACACCCGACGAGTCGAGGTAGGTCGTGACTAGGTACGTGCCCTCGTTGTGATACGTGACCTCGAACGAACACGGATTCTCGTCCGAGCCTGGCGCGTAAACGAAGGTCTCGTCGAACAAGATTGCTTCGGTGGTCGGCGGCGTCGCGAACGCCACCACGGGAACGGCGAGTGCGGTGACGCTGAAGAGCAGGATTGATCTGAGCAGCACGCGCATGTGAGACCTCCGGTGGTTGTGGTTTTGCTCGATACGAAGACGCGCATCCATGTCGGCGCGTCCGAAGCCGTTCGCGACCAACGTCGTCCGCGTCGGTGACCGACGAGCCCGGCGCTGGGTGACGTCCTCATGGCTACCCTCGTTCTGTCCGGGTCGCGAACCGCGCCTCGAGCCGAGTCCACTATTTCGGCGAGCTTCGCAGCCGTTGCCTCCCTGCGGAAGGCGGTTCGCTGGCCTCTGGGGGGCCGGTTTTCTGGTGGTTGCGTCGACCCGAGCCTTAGCGGGCCAGCTACGGCCGTCTTTCGACTTCGCCACTCGAGATCGCCGGAGCGGGTCTCGACTTCGCCACGCGAGATCGCCGAGCCGTCCGGTCAACCTCCCTAGCGCGGCACTCTAGGACCAAGTAGCCGTCTGACGGCTAGCACAGTTGGCCCCTGTGCGGCCGAGGAGTATCGTCTCCCGCAGACGCCTCCTTTCATCCGCGTCCGCTGCGCGACTCGATTCGCCGGTCGCGCCTGAGAGGTTCCGTCCACCGCCGTAACCGGGACTGGAAAGGAGCGCGAAAGAATGGCATCGGTAGCCCTCGCGGCGCCGGACGCAAGCGAGGTAGCTCGCGGCCCGAAGGCGTCGACGATCTGGGCTCTGGCGCTCGCCGGGTTTGCCGTCGCCGCCGCTGCGCTCGCCTTCGCGCTGACGAACGAGGCGATCGGCGCCGACCTCGGAGAGCCACTTGTCATCGCCCTCCTCGCTAACTGGATCACGCTTTCGTTCGTTCTCTGCGGCTTGGTCGCGTGGTCACGGCGGCCCGAGAGCCGCTTCGGTCCGCTGATGATCGTCGCGGGCTTCGTGAACTTCCTGGTGACGCTCTCGTGGACGACCAGCGACCTTCCGTACACGATCGGGCAGTCGCTCGACCTGCTTCCGCCCGTGCTCTTCCTCCATGTTTTCCTTGCATTCCCGAGCGGCAGGCTGGAAGGTCGTTTCGAGCGCGTTCTCGTCGCGACTGGGTATGCGACCGCAATAAGCCTCGAGCTCGTTCGGATGACGCTGGGCGGGTTCGGGCCGCATAACCTGCTCGAGGTCGCTCCGAACGAGGGAGCGCAGGAGGCCGTGACGCGCGTTCAGCTCCTGGCTGTGGCGGGCTTCTGCGTAGTCGGGGTCGGAATCCTCGTCACGCGCCGGCGGCGGATCGGTCAGCCGCTTCGAGGCTCGCTGGCCGTGCTCTACGACGCCTTCGCCGTCGCGCTCGTGATGATCGCACTTCTATTCGGGTCGGTTGTCTTCGACGGCCCCGCGGTCCGGGAGATCCGGTGGGCAACGTTTGCGACGCTCGGGCTCGCCCCAGCCGCCTTCCTGCTCGGGCTCCTTCGGTCGCGCCTGGCCCGTTCGGCCGTCGGGGATCTCTTTGTCGAGTTGCGCACCGATCCGGCACCCACCGACCTTAGAGACATGCTGGCCCGCGCGCTTCGAGACCCGTCACTGACGCTCGCGTACTGGCTGCCCGACTTCGGAGCCTACGTCGACCTGGACGGCACGCCGGTCGAGGTGTCTGGAACGGACAACGCTCGACGGATGAGCCCAATCGACCGGGAAGGAACGCACGTCGCGGCGCTCCTGCACGACCCTGCGCTCGACCACGAACCAGAGTTACTCACCGCCGTCATTGCGGCCGCCGGGATCGCGCTAGAGAACGCGCGCCTGCACGCCGACCTCCGCGCTCGGCTCGAAGAGCTGAGGGGATCGCGCGCCCGGATCGTCGAGGCCGGCCAGAAGGAGCGGAAGCGACTCGAGCGCAACCTCCATGACGGGGCACAGCAGCGGCTGATTGCCTTGTCGCTCGAGCTGGGCCTGCTGGAAGAGCGGTTGGACGGCGAACCCGAGGCAAGGGCGCGCCTCGATCAGGCACGTCGGGAGATCGCTACGTCGCTCGAGGAGCTCCGGGATGTCGCGCGGGGGATCCACCCGGCCGTCGTGAGCGGACACGGGCTCGAAATTGCGCTCGAGCAGCTCGCCGCGCGGGCTTCCATCCCCGTTCGGTTGAACGTGGCCGTCGGGGGACGGCTTCCCGAGCGAATCGAGGTCGCGGCGTTCTACCTCGTGTCGGAGAGCCTGACCAACATCGCGAAGCACTCCGCGGCGACGTCGGCGACCGTCAACGTGGCTCGCCTGGACGGCCAGGTTGTCGTCGAGGTCGTTGATGACGGGGTCGGGGGCGCCGATGCCGACGGCGGCTCGGGCCTGCGCGGACTGGCCGACCGCGTCGAGGCGCTCGAGGGCAGGCTGCGGGTCTGGAGCCCGAGCGGTGGCGGCACGAAGGTCCAAGCGGAGATCCCATGCACGTCGTGACGCCGAGGACGGTGTCCCCCTCGAGCGTGAGGTGCTCGAGCTGATGACGGACCGTCGCTCGAACCGAGGGCTCGCGGACAAGCTGGTCATCACGCTTCGAATGGTCGAGAAGTACGTCTCGAGCGTCTTCGGCAAGCTCGGCCTCCCCGCGAGCCGCAGCGAGTCGCGACGCGTGCTCGCCGACCTCGTCTACCTGCGCTCCTAGGAGGGCTTTACGAAACTCCGACTTTTGCGAAACTCCGACTAAGTCATCCCCCCGCCTGGCTCGAGAATTGGAGCCGGGACGGAGTGCTTTGCGGCCCCTGCGGCTAGAGCGCGCGTCCTCCTTAAATCCCCGACTCCAATCGAATCATCGTACGCCGGATTGGGACTGAGTACGAATTCGAGCCAAAAATAGTGCGCAATTTGCGGCTTAACGTTGCGAAAGTGACCGCGAGGGGCGAAATCGGCGCGATTTTCCCGGCAGAATTAGTCGGGGAGGAGGGGCTGTGCGAGCAATGCGGCGCTCGCGCTACCCCTCTTTCCTTGTCTTATGCGGCGAGCGGAACCGCTCTCGCTCTCGCAAGTGCGAGGCTAGCGCGGGCGAGCATCGTTCGGTCGGCGTGGAGTGCGCTTGGCGAGTCCCGCATGCGAAGCGGTGTCAGCGCGTACTCGTTCCTCAAGCGCCCGCCATATCCCAGCAACCGTCGTAGCT
>JALZFU010000058.1 GCA_030861385.1 Actinomycetota bacterium | reverse complement strand
GGCGCCAGGTAGGGGCTGTCCGTCTCGGCGAGCAGGCGCTCCGCGGGCACGCGGGCCGCGGCCCGCCGGAGCCCGGACGCCCTCGGGTAGGTGACGTTGCCGGCGAAGGAGACGTACCAGCCATGCTCGAGCGCCGGCTCGAGGAGTCGCGAGGACGAGAAGCAGTGGAGGACGACGGGAACGGCCGCATCGACGTCGCCGAGAACGTCGACCGTCTCAGGCTCGGCGGCGCGCGTGTGGACGACGAGCGGCTTCTCGACCGACGCCGCGAGGGCCGCCTGCGCCCGGAAGAGGTCGGCCTGGCGATCGCGGGGCGCGTAGTCGCGGAAGTGGTCGAGCCCCGTCTCCCCGACGGCGACCGCTTTCGGGTGCGCAAGGAGCGCGCGAAGCTCGTCGAGATCCGCATCGAGGACGTCGCCCGCCTGGTGAGGATGGATCCCGAGGGCGGCGAACACGCCGTCCTCGCGCTCGGCAATCGCGAGCGCGTCGCGGCAAGAGGGGAGTCCGGTGCCGATCGTGATCATGCGTTCCACGCCGGCCGCGCGTGCCCGCTCCGCGACCTCTCGCGGCGCCCCGCACGCGTCGAGGTGAACGTGGGTGTCGATCATGCCGCCTTGTCTTCCGGACCGCCTCGGTCCTCCATGCGGCGGAGCTCCTCCTCGACGACGCCCGGATCGAGCTTTCGAAACAGCGGGCGAGGCTGCGGGAGCGGGCGGCCGGGCTCGAGCTCGCTCGCCGCCCACCGTCCGACCCAGCTCTCGTAGTCGCCCGTGAGGACGGTGTGCGTCGATCCGTCCTCCTCGCTGACCTCGCGAAACTCGAGCGGTCCCGCGAGCCAGCCGCGATGGCCGAGGAGGTCGTGAACAGCCTGCGAGCTGAACGGGAGGAACGGGGCGAGGATCGTCTTCAGGCTGTCGACGCAGCGAAGCGCGGTGTAGAGCACCGTCGCGGCGCGCGACCGATCGACGGCGACGAGCGCCCACGGGGCCTGCTCGCTCACGTAGCGGTTGACCTCGGTCGCGAGCGCCATCGCGTCGGCGAGGGCCGCCTTCAGGCTGCCGGCCTCGATCCGCGCGCCGACGGTCGCGAAACCGTGCTCGACGCGCTCGGCGACGAGCCGGTCCGCCTCGGTCAACTCGCCGGGCTCGGGTACCGCTCCGAACGTTCGGTGCGCGTTCGTAAGCGTCCGGTTCACGAGGTTCCCCCACGTCGCGACCAGTTCGTCGTTGTTTCGCCGCACGAACTCGGCCCAGGTGAAGTCCGTGTCCTGGTTCTCCGGTCCGGCGATCGTCAGGAAGTAGCGGAGCGGGTCGGCGTCGTAGCGCGAGAGGAAGTCGTTGATGTAGATCACGATCCCGCGGCTCGAGCTGAACTTCCTCCCCTCCATCGTCAGGAACTCGCTCGCGAGGATGTCGTCGGGAAGCTCGAGGTCGCCCCGCCCGGCGCCGAGCTTGCCCCCCGCGCCGTAGCCCATGAGCATGCTCGGCCAGATGACCGAGTGGAAGACGATGTTGTCCTTGCCCATGAAGTAGTAGTGGCGCGCGTCCGGGTTCTGCCACCACTCCCGCCAAGCGTCCGGCGTGCCGCGGTTCGTCGCCCACTCGACAGCCGCCGAGAGGTAACCGATCACCGCGTCGAACCAGACGTAGATTCGCTTGTCCTCGCGCGACTCGAAGCCGGGGAGCGGGATCGGGACGCCCCAGTCGAGATCGCGCGTGATCGGGCGCGGCTTCAAGTCGTCGAGGAGGCCGAGGGCGAAGTTGCGGACGTTCGGGCGCCAATCGCGCCGAGCGCCGATCCACTCCCCGAGGCGTTCCCGGAAGGCGGGGAGGTCGAGGAAGAAGTGCTCGGTCTCGCGAAACTCCGGGGTCGTCCCGTCGACGCGCGAGCGCGGCTCGATCAGGTCGACGGGGTCGAGCTGGTTCCCGCAGTTGTCGCACTGGTCGCCGCGCGCCTCCGGGTACCCGCAGATCGGGCACGTCCCCTCGATGTAGCGGTCGGGCAACGTGTGCCCGGTCGTCGACGAGAACGCGCCGAGCGTCGTCCGCGCGAGGACGAACCCCTTCTCGTAGAGCGTCCGGAAGACGTCCTGGGTGACTCGGTAGTGATTCCTCGTCGTCGTCCGGGTGAAGAGGTCGTAGGAAAGACCCAGGTTGCGAAGGTCCTCGCGGATCACCGCGTTGAAGCGATCCGCGAGCTCCCGCGGTGAGACGCCCGCGCGGTCGGCGGCGACCATGATCGGCGTCCCGTGCTCGTCCGTCCCGCTCACCATGAGGACGTCGTTCCCGCACAGGCGGTGGTACCGGGCGAAGACGTCGGAGGGGACGCCGAATCCGGCGACGTGACCGATGTGGCGCGGCCCGTTCGCGTACGGCCAGGCGACGGCGACGAGGACTCGCTGCGGCGTCATGGCGCGATCTTACGGGCGCCCTCGCCCCTCCCATCCCGGCCGGCAGGGTTTGAAACGCGAAATGCGGGGACGGTTGCGCCATCGTGGCGCGCGGACGCGCCGACACCCGAAACGACGCCGTACGCACCGGGATCGTTCGCCACATCGACGAGCTCGGCCGCATCGTGATCCCGAGCGAGATTCGGCGTCGCTTCGGGCTCGTCGAGAAGGACCCGGTGGAGATCTCCGTCCGGGGCGATTCGATCGTCCTCTCGCGCCCGCGCTCGGCCTGCGTCTTCTGCGGTGGCGAAGACGGGCGCGAGGAGCACCGCGGGCGCGCGGTCTGCCGGCGTTGCATCCGCGAGCTCGCTGCGGCCGTCTAGCCGTCGCTCACGACGGTCAGAGGGACGAGCGGTAGAGGTCGTTCCGCCCCGAGCCCGTCAGCCGTGCGACGAGGTCGGCGGCGCGGCGGCGCGGGAGACCCGCCGCGACGAGCTCTTCCACCGCGGCCACCGCCTCGCGGGACGCCGGCGGGCGCGAGCGTTCGCGGCCGCCGATGACGAGCGTGACCTCGCCCTTGGGCGGCTCGCGAAACCGCTCTGCCACCTCGGCCGCCGAGCCTCGAACGACCTCCTCGAAGCGTTTGGTGAGCTCGCGGCAGACCGCTACGGGAAGGTCGGGCGCGACGGCGGCGAGACTGCGGAGCGACGCGGGTAGCCGCCGGGGAGACTCGAACGCGACCACCGGCCACGTCCAGGCCTCGAGCTCCTCCCAGAGCCGCGCGAGCGGCTCCGGCCGACGGGGTAAGTATCCGCAGAACGCGTAGCGCTCGCCGACGAGCCCGCTCGCGACGAGCGCCGTCTCGACCGCTGACGGTCCAGGCAGGACGGTGACCGCGAGTCCCCGCTCGAGCGCGGAAGCGACGAGCCGAGCGCCGGGATCGTTGACGCCGGGGAGCCCGGCGTCGCTCGCGAGCGCGACCCGCTCGCCCGCCTCGAGGACGGGCAGGACGTCGGCGATCCGGGAGGCCTCGTTGTGGCGGTGAAAGCTGACGAGGCGCGCGGAGACGCCATGGCGGCTGAGGAGAACGCGCGTCCGGCGCGTGTCCTCGCAGAGGACGACGTCCGCCTCCCCGAGCTCGTGGAGGACGCGGAGCGTCACGTCGTCGAGGTTCCCGATCGGCGTCGCGCAGACGACGAGCGGCACTACGCGCTCGGCGAGAGCGCCGATCCGACGCCCGTCGTCATGGCAGCCGGGAAG
>JALZFU010000020.1 GCA_030861385.1 Actinomycetota bacterium | reverse complement strand
GCCCGAAAGTGGCACTCGCGATTGTGTCCGGCTACAGCCCGGGCGAACACCGCCGCGCGATCGTTCGCGAGGACGCAGCGCTCTTCGAGACGATTCCCGGGATCGGGCGAAAGACGGCCCAGCGCGTCGTCCTCGAGCTCAAGGAGAAGCTCGCTCCCATCGTCGCGGTCGCCGAGTCGGGCCGAGGCGAGCGGGACGGGCATCGGGTCGCCCGTGACGCCCTCGTCGAGCTCGGCTACTCGGTCGCCGAGGCGGACGAGCGGCTCGCGGAAACGGATCCCGAGCTTCCGGCCGCCGAGCGCGTCCGGCAGGCGCTCCGAGCGGCGTGAGCACGCCCGACCGCGTGACGGCGGCCGTCCTCGCCGCGGAGGAGGAAGAGCTCGAGCGCTCGCTTCGGCCGCGCCGCCTCGACGACTTCGTCGGCCAGGAGCGGGTGAAGGAGCAGCTCGCCATCGCGCTCGTGGCGGCAAAGGCGCGCGACGAGGCGCTCGACCACGTCCTCCTCGCCGGCCCCCCGGGCCTCGGAAAGACGACGCTCGCCCACGTGATCCGCGAGGAGCTCGGCGTCGGGATGCGAACGGTCGCCGGCCCGGCGCTCGAGCGAAAGAGCGACATGGCGGCGATCCTGACGTCGCTCGAGGACCGGGACGTCCTCTTCGTCGACGAGATCCACCGATTGAACCGCGCCGTGGAGGAGATCCTCTACGGCGCCCTCGAAGATTTCCGGCTCGACATCGTCGTCGGGCAGGGCCCGGCTGCGCGGACGCTGACGCTCGAGCTGCCGCCGTTCACGCTCGTCGGCGCGACGACGCGGACCGGCCTTCTGACGACGCCGCTTCGCGACCGCTTCGGCATCACGTACCGGCTGGATCTCTACACGGACGAGGAGCTCGCGCGGATCGTGCGCCGGTCGGCCCGGATCCTGGGCGTCGAGATCGAGAGGGACGCGGCCGACGAAATCGCGCGCCGCGCGCGGGGAACGCCGCGCGTCGGAAACCGGATCCTACGGCGCGTGCGCGACGTCGCCGAGGTGCGCCATGACGGCGTCGTCACGCTCGCGGTCGCCCGCGAGGCGCTCGCGCTGCACGAGGTGGACGGCGACGGCCTCGAGCGGATCGATCGCGAGCTCCTCGCGGCCATCGTCCACAAGTTCGGCGGCGGGCCGGTCGGCCTCTCGACGCTCGCGGTCGCACTCGGCGAGGAGCCGGAGACGATCGAGGACGTCTACGAGCCCTACCTCCTCCAGCTCGGGTTTCTCCAGCGGACGCCTCGAGGCCGGGTGGTGACCGAGCTCGGCCGGGTGCGCGTCGGCGCGACGGGCGACGCCCGAAGTCTCTTTTAGGCCGCGAGAGCCCGGCGCCACGAGCGCGGGACGCCGTCCCCGCAGCGAATAGCTTGGGCGCCGAGGAACGTGCGGAGCTCGCCGAGCGCCTTGCCGAGAGCAGGATCGGGCGCGGTTTCCGCCTCGGGATGCACCGCGTTCACCTCGAGGACGCCCGCGGAGCGGTCGTAGCGCGGGTCGATCCGGGCGACCAGCCGGTCCCCGTGGAGGACCGGCATGACGAAGTAGCCGTAACGGCGCTTCGCCTTCGGGACGTAGATCTCGATCGTGTAGTCGAAGCCGAAGACGAGTCGTGTGCGCCCTCGGTCGCAGATCAGGTTGTCGAAGGGCGAAAGGAGGGTCGTCCGAGGCTCCCACTCACCGTCCGCAAGCCGCTCGAGGAGCGGGACGTCATCGGCGTGGACGAGCCAGGTTCCGGGCCAGTCGGTCTCGACGGCGACGATCCGGCCGGCGCGCTCGAGGCGACGGAGCGCGGGAGCGAGGCCGACGTAGCGGCCGCGGATGAAGTTGTTTCCGATCTGCTTCGGCGTCGCGACCCCGAGCGAGCGGAGCGAGCGCTCCGCCGCGAGCCGGACGGCCTCGTCGCGGCGGAGCCGCGGAGCCGCGAGCGCGTCCGGCGCGACACACCGCTCGGGCAAGTCCCAGAGCCGCTCGTTTCCGGTGCGGCCGGCGACCAGGACCTCACCGGCGGCCCACATCGCGTCGAGCAGACGGTTGACGTTTCGCTCGTTCGTCCACCCGGTCGAGAGCCAGGGCTTCGCGACGAGACTCGAGTCGAAGTCGCGCGCCCGCAATGGTCCCCTCGCGCGAAGCTCCCGGAGGATCGCGCGGCGGAGGCGCGCGTTCGCCCGCAGCCATTCGCGCAGCCGGCGCGCCCAGAGGGCGTCGCCCCGGGCGAAGACGCGCATCAACGTCGCCTCGTGGAGGCGAAAGTCCTCGGACGGAACGAGGGACGCCGCGTGCGCCCAGTACTCGAACAAGCGGCGCTCGCGCCAACGAAGCCCCTCGAGCACCTCGACGTCGAAGGCTCCGAGCCTGCTCCAGAGGACGAGCAGATGGCTCCGCGCGACGGCGCTCGTCGGGTCGAGCTGGACACAGCCCAGCTCGTGGACGAGCGCGAGCAGCGCGTCCGCGTCCCCCTCCGGCGTTGCGCCCGCGAGCCGTTGCTTCGCGACCGCGAGCCGGCGCGCCAGCTGACCCGGGACGCGAATCAGGCGAGGTCCTCGCGAAGGAGGCCGAACATGATCCCGTCCGCGCGCCGTCCGCCGACGTCGACGTAGCGGCGGAGAACGCCCTCCGCGCGGAAGCCCGCCTTCTCGGCCACGCGGCGCGACGCCTCGTTCCCGGGCTCGACGAGGAGCTGGACGCGGTCGAAGCCGGCGCTCTCGAGTGCCCAGCGCGAGACGAGCCGAAGGGCGCGCGTCGCGAC
>JALZFU010000435.1 GCA_030861385.1 Actinomycetota bacterium | reverse complement strand
CTACGGCGTCGTGCGCCACTTCCGCTACGTCCTCGCCGGCACCGCGACGCGCGAGGAGGCGGAGGCGCTCGCACGCCGCGTCCACGGCGACGTCGAGCCGGGCGGCGAGCTCGTCTGGGAGGTCGCGCCGCAGAACCCGTTCGCCGTCTTCGGCGGCCTCGGTATCTAGCGTCGAGCGGCGTGAAGACTCCCCGAGCGATGAGCTCGCGGCTCGCCCGCCTGCCCTTGCTCCGTCCGCTTCGCATCCGCGACTTCGCGCTCCTCTGGACGGCAATGACCGTCTCGCTCGTCGGCGACGGGATCTACTTCGTCGCGATCGCGTGGCAGGTCTACGACCTCTCGAACGTGCCGACCGCGCTCTCGGTCGTCGGGCTCGCGTGGACCGCGCCCCAGGTCGCCTTCCTCCTCGTGGGGGGCGTCGCGAGCGACCGCTTCGATCGGCGCCGCGTGATGGTGGTCGCCGACCTCGTGCGCGCCGCCGCGATCGGCACGATCGCGGCGCTCGCGCTCACGGGGGCGCTCGAGCTCTGGCACCTCCTCGTGCTGGTCGCGCTCTACGGCGCGGGCGAAGCCCTCTTCATGCCCGCGTTCACGGCGATCGTGCCCGACGTCGTCCCCGCGGAGCTCCTCGTCGAGGCGAACGCGCTCGACGTCTTCGTGCGAACCGCGGCGAGTCGCCTCGTCGGCCCCGTGCTCGCCGGAGCGGCGATCGCCTGGGTCGGCGCGGGCGGCGCGTTCGTTCTCGACGCGGCGTCCTTCCTGGTCTCGGCCGCGGCGCTTGCGATGCTCCGCCCCCGGCCCCTTCCGTCCAGGGACGTCCGGGCGTCCGCCTTCGCCGACGTCGCCGAGGGTCTTCGCTTCGTCCGCTCGCACGCGTGGCTCTGGGGGACGCTCGTATCGGCGGCCGTCTCGCTCCTCGTCTTCTACGGGCCGTGGGAAGTCCTCCTTCCCTACCGCGTTCGGAACGAGCTCGGCGGGAGCGCGAGCGACCTCGGCCTCGTCTTCGCCTCGGGCGGTCTCGGTGCGATCGTGTTCTCGGTCCTGATGAGCGGGAGGCCGCTCCCGCGCCGGCACATCACGCTCATGTACCTGAGCTGGGCGGCAAGCAATGCGCTCCTCGTCGTCTACGCGACCGCGACGGCGCTCTGGCAGCTCATGGCTGCTGCCTTCTTCGCCGGCGGGCTCGGGAACGCCGGAATGATCGTCTGGATGACGCTCATGCAGATGCGCGTGCCGCGCGAGCTCCTCGGGCGCGTCTCCTCGCTCGATTGGTTCGTCTCGATCGGCCTGATCCCCGTATCCTTCGCGCTCACCGGGCCGATCGCCGAGGCTGTCGGCGCGCGGGAGACCCTCGCCGCCGCCGGGGTTCTGGGAGCCGCGATCATCGTCCTCTTCCTGCTGCTCGTGCCCGGGATCCGCGACGGCGAGCGAGCAGCCGTTGCGACGCCGTCCCCGGGCACCGCGGACTCATAAGGGCGACTAATCGCTCGCATTAGCGAGTAGGTGGTAGGGTGGCAACCGCCTTGGGCGACCGACTCCAGTTCGACGTGCTCGTGATCGGAAGCGGCGCTTCCGGCCTCGCGGCGGGGCTCTCCGCCGAGCAGGCGGGGGCGCGCGTCGCCGTCGCGACGAAGGGAGCGCTCCAGTCGTGCAACTCGGCGAAGGCGCAGGGCGGGATCCAGGCGGCGTTCGCCGAGGACGACTCTCCGGAGCAACATGCTGAGGACGTGTGGCGGAGCTCCCACGAGACGGCCGACCTGCGCCTCGTCCGGATCCTCACCGAGGAGGCGCCCTCGACGATCCACTGGCTCGAGGAGGTGGGAGTCGAGTTCACGCGCGAGAACGGCGGCTACCGCCTCGCGCGGTGCGGCGGCGCGACGCGAAAGCGCCTGCTCCAGGTCGGCGATCGAACCGGACACGCGATCACGACCGCGCTTCGCGAGACACTCGCGGCGTCGAGCGCACGCCTCTTCCCCAAGTCCCCGCTCACCCAGCTTGAGCGCCGTCGGAACGGGTGGCGGGCACGCTGCGGCGAGCACGAGTTCGAGGCGGCCGTCGTCGTCCTCGCCGCCGGCGGGCGCTGCTTTCGCGAGGCCGAGGAGCGGGGCGAGCTCTCGACGAATCACCCGGGGGCGACCGGCGAGGTGACGAGGGTCGCGGTGGAGCTCGGCGCCGAGACGCGCGATCTCGACGCGCTCCAGTATCACCCGAACGGCGGCGCCTGGCCGCCGAACATGCAGGGGTACTCGATCCCGGAGACGACGCGCGCGTACGGCGCGGTCCTCCTGAATCGCGACGGCGAGGAGTTCACCGACTCGCTCGGTCCCCGCGACGCCGTCTCGCGCGCGATCTTCGACGAGGTGGAGAAGGGAAACGGCGTCGAGACGCCGGACGGGCGACCGGCCGTCTGGCTCGACACCACGAGGATCCCCGAGGCCGACGCCCGGGTCTCGCTCCCCTACATGCTCCGCCGCTACCGAGCGGCTGGGATCGACCCGCTTCAGGAGCCGATTCTCACCTATCCGGTCCTCCACTACCAGAACGGCGGGCTCGTCATCGACGAGCTGGGCGAGACGACCGTCGAGGGTCTCTTCGCCTGCGGCGAGATCGCCGGCGGCACGCACGGGCGGAACCGGATGATGGGAAACTCGCTCCTCGAGTGCTGTGTGTTCGGCCGCCGCGCCGGGCGAGCCGCGGCGGAGAAGGCGGCCGCGTGAGCGCGCTGGCGACCGACGTCGCCCAGGTCGTGGCCAACGCCGCTTCGCATCTCTACGTCTGGGCGCTCAAGGACATCCCGCAGGACCTCCGCGACGCGATTCGCGACGCTCGCGCCCGCGAGACGTCGACGCCGGGCCGCCGCGTGCTCGACACGATCGTCCGAAACGTCGAGGTGGCCGAGAACGAGCAGAACCTCGTCTGCCAGGACACGGGGATCGCGGTCTACTACTGCCGCGTCGGCGAGGGCTTCCCGCTGCACCCGGCCCGAATCTACGAAGCGCTCCGCGACGGGACCGAGCGCGCGACCGTCGAGCACCCACTCCGCTCGAACACCGTGCACACCCTCACCCGCGAGAACACGGGCCAAAACGTCGGCCACCGCGTCCCGATCGTTCACTGGCAGTTCGTGTCCGACTGGGACGGCCTCGAGGTCAAGTGCGTTCCCAAGGGCTCGGGCTCGGAGAACATGAGCTTCCTCAAGATGTGCGTCCCCGCCGAGGGGGTTCGCGGCATCAAGCGGTTCGTCCTCGACTCGATCGTCGGCGCGGGCGGAAAACCGTGCCCGCCTGGAATCGTCGGCGTGGGGATCGGCGGTTCCGCGGACTACGCGATGCACCTCGCGAAGGAGGCGATCGCGCGCCCCGTCGGGACGCGGAACCCCGATCCCGAGGTTGCGAAGCTCGAGGAGGAGCTCCTTGCGCTCCTGAACGAGACGGGAATCGGGCCGATGGGTCTCGGCGGCGACGTGACGGCGCTCGCCGTCCACGTGGAGCACGCGGACACGCACATGACGCTGAACCCGGTCGCCGTGAACTACCAGTGCTGGGCCGCTCGGCGCGCGACCGCGCGCATCGGCGCGGACGGAAACGTCGACTACGACCGGGAGGCGTGACAGTGGCCGAGGTTCGAATGACCTTTCCGACCACCGAGGAAGCGATCCGCGCGCTTCGGGTAGGCGACTCCGTCGCCGTCGACGGCCACATCGTCGGTATCCGCGACCGCACCCAGATCAGAATCTTCGACCACGGCGAGCGCCCGCCGATCGATCTGACCGGGGCCCTTCTCCTCCACACCGCCCCCAACGTCCGCAAGCTCGGCCCCGGCCGTTACGAGAAGCTCTGCATCGGGACGACGACGAGCGCGCGGATGGTCCGCTTCACCGAGCCGCTCGGTCGCGAGTACGGCGTTCGCGCGATCGCCGGGAAGGGTGGGCTTCCTGACGAGGCGATCGAGCCGATGCAGCGGCTCGGGATGGTCTACTTCGCTCTCGTCGGCGGCGCGGCTGCGCTCGAGACGACCCAGATCGAGGAGATCGAGGAGGTCGCCTGGGAGGAGCTCATGCCGGAATGCCTCTGGAAGTTCCGCGTCAGGGACTTCGGCCCGCTCACCGTCGCGATCGACTCGCACGGGAACTCGCTCTACCGAGAAGTCCAGGACCAGGCCCGCAGGAAGCTGGAGGACCTCTATGCCCGGCTCTAGCTGCGAGCGGCGAAGCCGACGATGCGCGACATGACTCCGTCAGGCCGCGACGACTTCCTCGACCTGCCGGCGCGGAGTGCGAAGCCCCGCAGACAGGGCCTCACGCACGTGATTGACAAGGGGCTCGACCTGCGCGAGATCGAAGGTCTCTTCGACACCGCCGGCGAGTACGTCGACGTCATCAAGCTCGGGTGGGGCACGTCCTACGTGACGCGGAACCTCGAGAAGAAGATCGCGCTCTACCGCTCGCTCGAGACGCCCGTCGTCTGCGGCGGGACCCTCTTCGAGGCGGCGGTCGCGCGTGGGCGCCTCGACGAGTATCGCCTCTGGCTGAGCGAGAACCGCTTCTCGCACATCGAGATCTCGGACGGCACGATCGAGCTCCCCCACGAGCGCAAGCTCGAACTCATCGCCGAGCTCGCGCGCGACTTCGTCGTCCTCTCCGAAGTCGGCTCGAAGGACGCGGACGTGGTCTACGCGCCGTACCAGTGGGTCGACTGGATGAGCGAGGAGCTGTCCGCTGGCGCGTGGAAGGTGATCACCGAGGGACGGGAGACGGGGACGGCTGGAATCTTTCGCCCGACGGGCGAGATGCGAACCGGCCTGATCGACGAGATCGTGCATGCGATCGACGTCGCCGACATCGTCTTCGAAGCCCCGACCAGAGCGTCCCAGGCCTGGTTCGTCCGCCATTTCGGTCCTGAGGTGAACCTCGGGAACATCCCGCCCGAGGAGGTCATCTCGCTCGAGACCCTCCGCCTCGGGCTTCGCGCCGACACGCTCAGGGAGGTGCTCTTGCGTCAGGAACCCGCCTCCGCGGCGGAGCGCCTCCTGACCGGCCGCGATTCATGACCGTCTTCGGGTCGCTGACCGAGGTCGAGCTCGAGCGCCTCTCGGCCGAGGAGGTGATCCGCTGGGCGCACGGAGAGTTCGGCGAGCGCCTCTGCCTCAGCTGCTCGTGGCAGAAGCAGTCCTCGGTCCTCGTCCACATGATCCACGAGCTCGGGCTCGAGATTGCCGTGATCGAGCTCGACACGCACCTCTTCTTCCGCGAGACCTACGAGACGCGCGAGCGCCTGGTCGAGCGCTACGGCCTCAAGCTCGTCCGCCCGGACGTCCTCACCGTCGCCGAGCAGCACAGGCAGGAGGGCCCGAACCTCTGGGAGCGGGAGCCCGACCGTTGCTGCCACCTCCGCAAGGTGGAGCCGCTCATCCGCGCCCTCGAGCCCTACGACGCCTGGATCTCGGGCATCCGCCGCGACCAGTCGCCCTCGCGCGCGAGCGCGAAGAAGGTCGAGCCTTCGAACCGCTACGCCGTCTGGAAGATCCAACCGCTCGCCGACTGGGGCGAGCGTGACATCTGGGACTACATCGTCGCGAACGACATTCCGTACAACCCGCTCCACGACGTCGGCTACCGTTCGATCGGCTGCATCCCCTGCACGCGGCCCACGCGTCCGGACGAAGAGGAGCGCGCCGGGCGTTGGGCGGGCTCCGACAAGCTCGAGTGCGGGATTCACCTCGACGGAGGCGCCATGCGGGCCCGGGCCGCGAGCGGAAGGAGTGCATGAGCGGATTCACGGTCTGGTTCACCGGTCTCTCGGGCGCCGGGAAGTCGACGATCGCGAACGTCGTGGGACCGGAGCTCGAGGAGCGCGGATGCCTGGTCGAGTACCTGGACGGCGACGTCGTCCGGACGCACCTCTCGAAGGGTCTCGGCTTCTCGAAGGAGGACCGCGACACGAACATCGAGCGCATCGGCTGGGTCGCCTCGCGCCTGACGCGCCACGGCGCGGCCGTGCTCGTCTCGGCCATCTCGCCGTACGAGGAGACGCGCCGGAAGGCGCGGGTGCTCGTCGAGGAGCACGGACCGTTCGTGGAGGTCTACGTCCAGGCGTCCGTCGGGGCGTGCGCCGAGCGGGACGTCAAGGGTCTCTACGCGAAGGCGTTCGCGGGCGAGCTCAAGGAGTTCACCGGGGTCTCCGACCCTTACGAGGAGCCGCCCGATCCCGATCTCGTGCTCCGGACGGAGGAGGAGACGCCGAGCGAGAGCGCGGAGCGCGTCCTCGCGAAGCTCGAGGAGCTGGGACTCGTGGGCGTCCGCGCGTGACGCACGTCGAGGTAGCCGGCAAGTCGCAGCTCGTCGCGCCCCACGGCGGCGAGCTGGTCGAGCGGACCGGCGAGCGGCCCGAGGGCATCGAGCTGCTCGAGACCTTTCGCCTCACGCCACGCGAGCTCGCCGACCTCGAGATGCTGGCCTCGGGCGCGCTCTCGCCGCTGACCGGCTTCATGGGGAGGGACGACTACGAGCGCGTGGTCGAGGAGATGCGCCTCGCGCGCGGCCTCCCGTGGGCCCTTCCCGTCTGCCTCGCCGTCTCCGAGGCGCCGCGCGGCGAGCGGGTCGCGCTCGCGGACGAAGGCGGCCTTCCGCTCGCCGTCCTCGAGGTCGAGGACGTCTTCCCGTACGAGAAGGAGCACGAGGCGGAGCGCTGCTTTCGGACAAGGGACGCCGATCACCCGGGCGTGGCACGCCTCTACGCGCAGCACGACCTCTACCTGGCTGGCCGTGTCAGCGTCTTCGCCCGGCAGCCGCCCGCCTTCCCCGAGCTCCATCGCGACCCCGCCGAGACGCGCGCGCTCTTCGCCGAGCGCGGGTGGAAGCGCGTCGTCGGCTTCCAGACGCGAAACCCGATCCACCGAGCGCACGAGTACCTGACGAAGTGCGCGCTCGAGACGGTGGACGGCCTCCTGATCCACCCGCTGGTCGGCGAGACGAAGTCGGACGACGTCCCGGCCGCTGTCCGCGTCGAGGCGTACCGTGTCCTCGTTGCCGGGTACTACCCCGGAGACCGGGTGGTCGTCTCTGCCTTCCCGGCCGCGATGCGGTATGCGGGCCCCCGGGAGGCCATCTGGCACGCGATCTGCCGCAAGAACTACGGCTGCTCGCATTTCATCGTCGGCCGCGACCACGCGGGCGTCGGGACGTACTACGGAAGCTACGACGCGCAGCTCGTCTTCGACGAGTTCGAGCCGCACGAGCTCGACATCGAGCCGATGTTCTTCGAGCACGCCTTCTGGTGTCGCGCCTGCGGGCAGATGGCAACCCCGAAGAGCTGCCCGCACAGCGGCGAAGACCGTGTCTTCCTCTCAGGGACCCAGGTGCGCGAGCTCCTCGCGCGCGGCGAGCTCCCGCCGGAGGAGTTCACGCGCCCCGAGGTCGCCGAAGTCCTGATCGCGGCCTATCGCGAGGCGTAGCTCCGCGCGAGCTGGCCTCGCCCCTCGCGTCCGTCGTCCCGAGGCTGGTAGCCTCCGGCGCCGTGGCCGAGATCGAGCTGAACGCCGAGGACTTCGTCTCGGGCGAGCGCGGGCCACGGCCGTTCGTCTCGCTGATCGTCCCCGTCTTCAACGAGGAGGCGACGGTCGGAGAGGTGTATCGACGCTCGGTCGAGGCGCTCGACTCGCTCGATCGCCCGTACGAGATCCTCTTCGTCGACGACGGCTCGAGCGACGGGACGTGGGCGGCGCTCGAGTCGATCTACCGCGCCGACCCGAACGTGCGAGCGGTCCGCTTCAAGCGGAACTTCGGTCAGCACCCCGCGATGCACGCGGGCATCGTCCGCTCGCGGGGCGAGATCGTGGTCACGATGGACGCCGACCTCCAGAATGCGCCCGCCGACCTCGTGAAGCTCGTCGAGGGCGTCGAGGCGGGGAACGACGTCGCGAGCGGGCGCCGGCGCGATCGGCGCGACGGCTGGGGTCGAACGCTTCCCTCGAAGATCGTCAACCGAATGCTCCGGAGCTTCACGAAGTCCGAGATCTCCGACTTCGGCTGCGCGTTCAACGCGTACCGCCGCGACGCGCTCATCCCGATGCTGGGCTCGATCGGCAAGCAGAAGTTCACGAAGGCGCTCGTCCTCTCGACGGGCGCGAGCGTCGTCGAGGTCGACGTCGGCCACCGCTCGCGGGCCGGCCGCTCGCGGTACTCGTCGCTTCGCTTGGCGAAGGTCGCGCTCCACGTCCTCGCCGGCTTCTGGCCGCAGCCGATCCAGTGGGCGGGGATGTTCATCGGGCTCGTGTCCTCGACGCTCGCGATCGCAGCCGGGATCTGGGGCATCGTCTTCTGGATCGTGCGCGACGACTTTCCTGGTCCGCTCTTTCTCGCCGCCCTCGTGCTCGTCATCCTCGGCATCCAGGGCTTCATCTTCGCCCTCGTGGGCGAGTATCTCGGCCGGCTCCAGCGGGACGTCGAGGGGAGGCCGCTCTACGCCGTGCAGCGCGAGCTCGACCGCCGGCGTGCGCCGGACGCTGAGCTGAGCGTCCGCGACTAGCTCGAGTTACCGGCCGTCGCCGGGAACGATCCGCGGGGAGCAGGGGTCGCCGAGCGCGCCGAGGGCATCGCAAACGGTGGCGAGGCCGCCTCGGAGATTCTGACGGAAGGTGTACGAGCGGCGGCGCGTCGTCAGCCGGATCGCCGTCAAGCCCTCCCGTGCGGCCGCGAGAACCTCCCGCTCGTCGACGAACGGCCCAGGCATCTCGACGAGGAGCCAGTCGGGGAAGACCGCGAGCTTGCTGCCGGGCGGCAGACGGCGAGTGATGCGCTCGCCGTTCACTCGCGTCCCCGCGAGGGGAAGGGAGAGCATGATCGACGGGGCCGGGAGCTCCGCCCGCTCGACCATTCGAAGCGGGCGTCCGGAACGAGGGATGGGCGTCGCCTGGCCCGTCTCCGGGAGCGCCGCCAGGTACACCGGCGAGTAGAAGAAGAGGACGGCGCCTGGGTCGAGCTCACCGCGCACCCAGTCGGCGGGGCGGGCGAGCGACGCGGCGGTCGAGTCGGCGTCGACGCGCGGGTCTCCGATTCCGGACGGCGCGAAGA
>JALZFU010000418.1 GCA_030861385.1 Actinomycetota bacterium | reverse complement strand
CGCTCGTCCTGATCGAGGGTCGGAACGAGAGGCGTGCCGCGGGCGCGGGTTGTCTCTCCGGCGGCGCTCGCATCCCCACGAACGCGCCGTCTCGCGGTCGGGGCGCTCGTCTTCCTCCTCCTCGTCGCGACCGCGGCTGCCTTCGCGGTCGCCGAGCGGCTGAAGCTCGAGCGCGCACCGGTCACGGGGCCGCGCTTCGAGCGCCTGCTCGCGCCGACGTGCGCGTGCGAGCACGCGACCGCGACGCTTCGGATCCGCCTACGGGAACCTGAGACGATCGACGCCTCGATGGTCGACGCCCGAGGGGAGCGCGTTCGGACCCTCGCAGCGGCGCTTCCGCGACCGCGCGGAAGCACCCGCTTCACCTGGGACGGGCGCGACGACGAGGGCAACGTCGTCTCGGACGGCCGGTACCGCCTTCGCCTCGACCTGCGAGAGGACGAGCGCTCGATCGTGATCCCGACGCCGGTCCGGGTCGACGCGACGCCGCCGCGGCTGCAACTTCTCGCCGTGACGCCGCGGGTCTTCTCGCCGGACGGCGACGGACGCGGCGACCGAGTCCTCTACCGCTACCGTGCGAGCGAAGGCTCGCGGGCACGGGTCTACGTCGACGGGAAGCGCAGGGTTCGCGGCTGGTTCTGGCCCGCCGGCGCCGGGCGCGTGCCGTGGAGAGCCTCGGGCAAGGACGGCCTCTGGCGGCCGGGAGCGTACCGGACGTGGATCACCGCCCTCGATCGCGCCGGCAACGAGTCCGAGCGATCGCGAACGGTCGTCGTTCGGATCCGCTACGTCGAGTTGCGCGAGCGGCGAATCGCGCTCGCGCGACGCACGCTCACCTTCACCGTCGGGGCCGACGCGAAGACCGTCGCCTGGACCCTTCGTGCGCCCACAGGAAGAGGACGCGTGGTCGCGGCCGGGAAGGTGCGGCCCGGGCGCTTCTCCTTCCGTCTCCCTCGTCGGCCCCGGCCGGGTCGCTACGTCCTCCGCGTCGCGGTCGGCGCCGAGAGCGATCGAGCGCTCGTCGTCGTCGCGCGCTGACCTCGCTACGCCCGACAGGCCGCGCAGAGCCCCGTCACCTCGAGCCGATGGCCGGTCGCGACGAACCCGTGCACGGCGGAGAGGCGTTCGAGCGACGCCTCGAGCTCGCAGCCGCCGAGCTCGACCACGCGGTGGCAGCCCGTGCACACGAGGTGATGGTGGTGGTCGTCCCCGCACCACCGATAGCAGACCTCTCCGCGGCGGTGGGCGAGGGCGTCGACGGCGCCCGCGCTCGCGAGGAGGGAGAGCGTCCGGTAGACGGTCGCGAGCCCGAGCGGTTCCCCCCGGGCGCGCAGGCGGGCGTGGAGATCCTGCGCCGTCACGTCGTCGCGCTCGCGCAGGAGCTCGCGGGCGATCGCGACCCGCTGCCTCGTCGGCCGGACGCCGGCCTGGGCGAGCGCGCGAATGACGCCGCCGTCATCTTCCCGAGCCGACACGTGCTGGTAGCGTAGCGTTCGTCTTGCGAACGAGAATCATTCTCACGTAACGGGGCCGGATGCTCCTCCTGGCGGTCAGCGGGGATTGGTCCGACTATGCGGTCCACTTCGGCGTCGATGTCCTCGGGACGCTCGCGACGCTCTACGCCCAGCGGTTCTGTCACCACCGCTGGCACCAGTTCCTCGTCTGGCTCATCCTCTCGGCGCTCGTCACGTTCTCGACCGTGAACCTCGTCGGTTAGAGGGAGGCGACGCCGGCCGGTGAAGAGTGTGACACCCGTGACCCGACCCGCGATACTCCGGATAGGCATGAGAGGCGACGATCTCCTTCTCGCTCACCTCGCGGTGCTCGGCGAGACCGCGCAGGACGAGCGGCCGAGCGCGGCCGAGCGATTGGAGGCGGAGCTCGGCGCCGAGGGCGCCGCCGCTCTCGTCGCCGCCTTGGGGTCGCGGCGGCCGCGCCCCTAGCGGGCGTCAGTCGTCGGTCGGCTTTCGAAAGACCGCGACGTTCGAGTGGTTCAAGAGGCGAGTGTCGTGCTCGACGAGCTCGAACCCATGGCTCGTGACGAGCCGCTCCATCTTCGGCGCGTCCATCTCCGAGAAGCCCGCGTAGCCGGGCGGTCGGCCGGCGAAGAACCTCTTCGAGCGGTCGGCGTAGTGGATCGACGCGCTGCCGCCCGGCGTGAGCACGCGTCGGATCTCTCCCAGGTAGGCGTCGATCCCGTCGGGATCGATGTGGACGAACGTCCCGAACGAGAAGACGAAGTCGACGGAGTCGTCGTCGACGCCGGCGAGCTCGTACCCCGTCGTCTCGTAGAAGCGAAGCCTCCCCGCGGCTTCCGGAAATCGGCTCTCGAGGTACGGGAAAAACTCCCCGTTCAGCTCCACGACGACGACTTCGCGCCCACGAAGGAGGTAGCGCGTCCATCGGCCTCCCCCGGAGCCGATCTCGAGGACGACGGTCTCCGCGGTGACGTACGGCTCGAGGTAGCGCTCGCGCACTCGTGCGAGGTTGCCCGGCAGGCGCCTCCCGTAGCGGAGCTTGCGCCACGCGTAGCGGAGCCCTTTCGCCTCCGGGTCGCCCCACTGGTCGCCGTAGTGGCGGTAGACACCGCCCTCCAGGAACCGACCGAGGTCGGCGCTCCACCGCTTGTTCCACGTCGTGGTCGGCACGGCCGGCGGCAAGGATAGTCCGGATGGGTCCTCGGGCCATCGTGATCGGCCTCGACGGCGCGGCGCCCGAGCTCCTCTTCGGCCGCTGGCTGGACGAGCTTCCGGTTCTGCGGGCGCTCACCGAGCGCGGTCGCTACGGGATCCTGCGAAGCTGCGACCCGCCGATCACCGTCCCGGCGTGGGCCTGCATGGCGTCATCGCGCGATCCCGGGGCCCACGGCGTCTACGGCTTCCGAAACCGCCGTGACCGCTCGTACGCGCCGCTTCGCTTCGCGACCTCCCGCTCGCTCCGCTTCCCGCGGGTCTGGGACGTCCTCTCCGAGCGCGGACGACCCGTGCTCGTCGTCGGGGCGCCGCCCGCGTATCCGGTCACACCGGTTCGCGGGGCCATGGTCTCCTGCTTTCTCGCTCCCGAGCTTGCCACGCACCCGAAGGAGCTCGCCGCGGAGCTGGAAGCGATCGTCGGTCCGTATCTCCTGGACGCGCCGAGCTTCCGAAGCTCCGACGAGGATCGTCTGCTCGCCGATCTCGACGAGGCGGCGGCGAAGCGCTTCCGGGTCGCGGAGCACCTCCTCGCCACCCGTCCATGGGACCTCTTCTTCCTGGTCGAGGTCGGAAGCGACCGGATCCAGCACCGCTTCTGGCGCTACACCGACCCGACCCACGGCCTCTACGAGCCGCGTCACCGGTATGGGAGCGCGATCCTCGACTACTACCGGTGCCTCGACGCGAGGATCGGCCGCCTCCTGCGCTTCGCGGAAGAAGGGACGGCGATCCTCGTCGTCTCCGATCACGGCGTGACGGGAAACGACGGCGGCGTCCACGTGAACGAGTGGCTTCGCCGCGAGGGATATCTCGTGCTGCGAAACGAGCCGAACGGGCCGGCGCCGCTCGTGCCCGAGCTGGTCGACTGGACGCGAACGACCGCCTGGGGTGAGGGCGGGTACTACGGACGCGTCTTCCTGAACGTCGCCGGTCGCGAGCCCTCGGGCACCGTCTCGCCGTCCGAGTACGAGCCCGTCCGCGACGTCGTCCGACGCGAGCTCGAGGCGCTCGGCGACGAGCACGGCCGCCGGATCGGCACCGTCGTCCACCGGCCGGAGGACCTCTACGCGGAGCGAAACGGCGTCGCACCGGACTTGATCGCGTACTTCGGCGACCTCCGCTGGCGGAGCTTCGGCGAGGTCGGCGTCGGGCGAGTCCATCGTCGTGAGAGCGACGGGAACGACGCGAACCACACGCACGAGGGCTTGTACGTCCTCGTCGCCGACGGCGTCGAATCCGGTCCCGGCCCGGTGCTCCAGATCCACGACGTCGCGCCGACCCTTCTCGCGCTCCTCGGCGAGTGCGCGCCCTGCTGGATGCAGGGCCGGAGCGCGGTCGAGCCGAACGCGCGTTGGTAGAGTCGCCGGTCGATGCGCGGCGACTCGCTCCGCCTGCTCGCCGTAGCCGACGGCAAGTCGCTCCACACCGTTCGCTGGGCGCGGCGGCTCGTCGAGCGGGGGATCGACGTCCACCTGGTCACCGATCGCCTCCCGCGCCCGGGAGACGACCTCGCCGGCGTCACCGTCCACGACCTGCGCACGCTCGGGCTCGTGACGCGCGTGCGCGGGCTCCGCAGGCTCGGGTTCGGGAGTGCGATCCGCAATCTCGCAGGGCGCCTCGACGTCGACGTCGTGCACGCGCATGCGGTCCTCCCGTACGCCTGGTGGGCGGCGCTCGCGGACGTCCATCCGCTCGTCGTCAGCCCGTGGGGCCGCGATGTCCTCGTCGATGCGAGGACGGAGCCCGGGCGAACCCGCGCGCGGCGCGCCTTCGCCGCAGCCGACCGCCTCGTCGTCAACTCGCAGGCGATCCTGGACGCGTCGGTCGAGGCCGGCGCCGATCCGAGCCGCGGCGTCCTGCACGCGATCTGGCACGCGCGGATCGACGAGTTCGGCCCCGAACGCGCCGACTGCGACGGCCTCCGGGGCGAGCTGGGCTGGTCGGCCGACGCGCTCGTCGTCCTCTCGCTTCGGAACTTCCAGCACCGGACGAACATCGACGTGCTCGTTCGGGCCTTCGACCACGTGCGCCGAGAGGAGCCGCGGGCGCGCCTGCTCCTCGCCGCGCGCGCCGGGAAGACGAAGGGCGAGATCGAGGCGCTCGTCGCCGAGCTCGGCCTGGCCTCGCTCGTGCGATTCCATCGTGTCCCGCCGGAGGGCCTGCCGCGCCTCGCCGCGTCCGTCGACGTCGTCGTCTCGATCGCGGGGAGCGACTCGACGCCGGCGTCGCTCCTCGAGGCGATGGCGAGCGGGCGGCCGCTCGTCGGCGGCTGGTGCCCGTCGATCGACGAGTGGATCCAGCCCGGGGAGGGAGCCGAGATGGTCGATACGCGGGACGAGGACGGCCTCGCGGCTGCGCTTCTGCGGCTCCTCCGAGACCCGGAGCTCCGTCGCCGCTACGGCGAGCGAAACGCGGCGCTCGTCCGCCGCCGCGCGGAGGAGTCGGGGCCGGCGCTCGAGCGGCTCTACCGCGAGCTCGCCGAGGGGGGTCGGACGGGCGCGCGCGGCCTCGCCGCGGCCGTCTAGCGGTCGGGCGATCGGGCCGACGTCGGGAGCCGCAGCACGAACTGTCGATCGTCGAGCGCGACGACGCTCGCCGCCCCAGCGGCGACGAACTCGTCGACTGCGCGCGTGACGCCATCCTCCCACCAGCCCGCGACGCCGTAGTCGTCGCCGGCCAGGAACCCACCGGGACGGACCTTGCTCGCGTAGGCCTCGAGGTCTGCCTTCACGAACTCGTATCGGTGGTTTCCGTCGATGTAGACGAAGTCGAGCTCCTGGTCGCGGAAGCACCCGACTGCCTCCACCGACGGCAGCCGGTGCACCGCGACGACCCCGGCCCGGCGCTCCTGCTCGAACCGCGCGAGGACGGAGGCGTGGATCGCGTCCATCTCCGCCTGCCCGTTGACGAGCTCCCGGCTGTAGCGCGCGCCCTCGTAATCCTCGCCGGAGACGGCCTGCCAGGGATCGATCAGGTGGAGTCGCGCCGGGCGGACGACCTCCAGGATCCGCTCGGAGAAGTCGCCCTTCCAGACGCCGATCTCGGCGCAGACGCCGCCCTTCGGAACGCGCTCGAGCAGCCGGACGCGGGGCGCGCGCGGCGCGCGGGGGTGCATGATGCGGTAGGCGCGTCGCTTCCACCGCGTGATCGACCGCATTCTCCGGCTCTCCGTCGCTCGTGAAACGGCCAGGATGCCAACCCTCCCAGGACGAGGCAAGCGAAGCGGCCGGCGCTCCCTGCGAGGAGGGATAGGCGTCTCCGCGCGCGGGGTGAAGCGGCGTCCCGCGGCCCCGCCGAGTCCGACGGGCGGTGCGACGCCGAGGGCGGGCGGGATCGCGACGCTCGTCGGCGACTCCTTCGTCTACGGGTTGGGCGGGTTCCTCGCGCGCCTCGCGGGGATCTTCCTCGTGCCCGTCTATCTCGCCGCCGCCGGACCGGAGGCCTTCGGGACGGCCGAGCTCGTCATCTCCGCCGTCACCGTGAGCGCGATCGTCCTTCGGCTCGGGATCGTGAACTCGATGACGCGATTCACGCTCGCCGAGGGACGGGCGGCCGACTGGGCCCCGGTCCTCCACACGATCTACGCGGTTGTCCTGACGGTCTCGACGGTCGCTGCCGTCGCGGGCCTCCTCGCCCGCGGCGCGCTTGCGGACGTGCTGCACGTGGGCGGGGGCGCCGCGGCCGCCGGCGTCCTCGGCGTCTGGGTGACGATGAACTACGACGTCCTCGCGCGCCTCTACCGGATCGAGCGCCGCACGCGAGCGTTCGTCGGCTTCCAGCTTGCGAACGTCGCGATCACGATCGCCCTCACGCTCGTGCTCGTCGTCGCGCTCGATCAGGGCGCCGTGGGCCTTCTCGTCGGGACGTTCGCGGGCACGGGCGCCGTCTTCGTCGCCATGGCGTGGGCGCGGCGGTCGAGCATCGGTGTTCGGCACTTCGACGGCTCGCTCGCCCGCGACCTCCTTCGCTACTCGCTTCCCCTCATGCCGACGAACGTCGCGATCTGGGCTCTGAACTTCGCCGACCGCCTCCAGGTACAGCGTCTCGCGGGGCCGCTCGAGCTCGGGCAGTATGCGGCCGCGGCGAAGGTCGCGGCTGGGATGACGCTCTTCCTCGGGGCCTTCCAGTTCGCTTGGACGCCGTTCGCACACGCGCTCCGCGGGGAGCGGGGCGACGAGGTCGCGAAGCGAACGTACGCGCAGGTGTTCACGCTCTGGGCGATCGGCATGGGGTGGGCTCTCGCCGCCGTGACCCTCCTCGCCGCTCCGTACATGGCGCTCACGTTCCCGGCTTCGACGCGCGACGCGATCGACGTCGTGCCCCTTCTCGCGGCCGGGGTCGCGCTCTACGGCGCGTACCTGATTGTGAACATCGGCGTCACGATGACGAAGCGCACGCGCATGACGCCGGTGATCGCGGTCGCGGCGGGCGGCGTCAACGTGGGGCTCAACTTCTGGTTCATCCCGCGCTTCGGAATCGTGGGTGCCGGGATCACGACCGTCATCGGCTACGCCCTTCTCGCCGCGCTCCAGTGGCTGAACGCTCGGCGGATGTACCCGATCTCCTACGAGTGGGGCCGGGTGGGACGCGTGGTGGCGTTCACCGCGGCCGTCCTCGCGCTCTCCGCCTGGGTCGTTCCCGATAGCGGCCCGGTGGGGATCGCGGTCCGCGTCGCGCTCGCCGTCGGCTACCCGGCCGGCCTGGTCGGCCTCGGGGCGGTCAAGATCGAGGAACTGCGACGCGTTCCGGCGCTTCTGCGCCGGCAACGACGGCCGCCGCCCGACCCCGACGAGGCGGGCGAGTGATCAGGCGACCTGGCGCGGGCGCTCCGCCGCAACGAGACCGGGCAGACCGACCGTTCCTGCCCGCGACGAGCGCGGCTCGCGAAGGCTGTAGCCGAACGCCTGGACCTGGCGCTCGTAGCGCCAGGCGAGGGCGTCGTAGTAGAGGCGCCGGGCGAGCGGACGCCGCCGGCGGCTCCACTCGGCGAAGTATTTCTCGTTCACGTCCGTCCGGAGCGTTCGATCGGCGAGGAAGTTGTCGACGTTGACACCTTCGGCGCGGGGACGCCCCGAGCTCGGATCCTCGAGCCCAAGGAAGGCAAAGACGCGGGCGAGGGTCGCGTCCGGGTCGCCGACGAGGTCCTCGTAGCGGAGGACGTGGAGGCGCTCGAGATGCGCCGCGTCCTCGACGAGGAGCTCGTGGGCGCGAAGCCAGTGCTCGAGGAGCCGGTGGACGGGGTCGCCGCCCCAGGGCTGCGTCGCGAGCGTGACGGGGATCGGATGGCGCAGGAGGACGACGAAGTACGACTGGGGGAACATTGCTTGTAGGAACCGCGTCCGGATCAGGTTGGGCGGTGACTTCTCGACCAGATAGGGCTTCGAGAGATCCCAGTAGCGAGACCACTCCTCGAAGAGCTTCCGCCGGTTCGCCGCGGTGACGAGCGGCGAGGCCTCCGTGAGACGGGCCTCCGACCGGAAGGCGAAGCGCCCGCCCTTGCTGTGGTACGGGTCGCTCGGGTAGACGGTCTGGACGAACTGCCCCTCGTTCGTCGCCCTCGCGGTCCCCGAAAGGGCGCTGACCTGGGGGTGCTCGTCGAGGTAGCGGTAGAGCATCGTCGTACCGCTCCGCTGCAGGCCGCACACGAAGACGAAACGATGGTCCCCCACGGCGACGGCCGATCGTACCAAGGCGCCTCGAGGGCCTCCGGGAAGCGCCGCCGTCAGCTTCTCGTTTCGCTCGAGCGGGCGACGGGAGCGCGGATCGCGGCGCCCGAAAGCGCGTTCCGCCCCGCCCGCGAGATCTGCGCGAGGCCGGGGAGCGGGTCGTCGAGCGCGATCACCGCGTCGACGTACGGAGGACGCTGGAGGGCGGGCGGAGATCCCGCCATGAGCGTGATCGCCCAGCGCTTGCGCTCGTCTCGCATCCGTGCCGGAGCGGGCGTCCTTCCCGTGAGGTCTCGGTGCGCGATCCACGGGAGGTCGACGCCGCACGCGGCGGCGAGACCGTGCCACTGCCAGAGTCGCGGGTTCACCTCGATCAGCTTGTACCGCCCGTCGCGGGGGTCGCGCTTGAACTCGACCTGGGAGATCCCGTGAAAGCGAAGCTCGCGGAGGAGGCGAAGGCCGTCGTCGACCACCTCGTCCACCCAGACCGACTCGCCGACGCGGCACGTCCCCATGCCGTTGCGCGTCTGGCGGAGCTTGCGGCCGCAGAAGACGCCGAGCGGGGTTCCTTCGGCCGCCATGTACGTCCCGAGCGTGTAGAGCGTGTCGTCTCCGCCGGGAAGGGCCTCCTGCACGATCGGCTCGAACGCGGCCGTCCGCCCGTACGCGGCGTCGAGCTCGTCGGCGTTCTCGCAGCGAAAGGCCTGGCGGCGGAAGCGGCGCTTGAACGCGATCGGGTTCGACGGCTTCACGAAGACGGGGTAGCCGAGCTCCTCGCCGGCGTCGCGCGCCTCGTCTGCGGTGGCGGGGTGGCGCGTGCGCGGAACGGGGATCCCGATCGACTCCGCCGCCTCGAGCTGCTCGCGCTTGCGCTGGATCCGCTCGAGGAGATGCCAGGAAGGGAACGGGTAGCGGTACGCCTCGCCGATCGCCTCGGCGTTTCGCGCGATCGCGTTCAGGTGCTCGTCGTGCGTCGGGAAGATCGGCGCGGGTTCGTCCAGACGCTCCCCGAGCTTCGAGAGGAAGCGAACGAAGCCCTCCTCGTCGGCGACCGGATCGGGTGCGATCGCACCCTCGGCGTAGCGCGACTTCAGGCCGAGGGCCGACGGGCGATGGTCGACGGCGACGACGCGGACCCCGCGCCGCCCGAGCGAGCGCACCGCCGCGAGCCCGTTCACCCAGCCGACCTCGACGACGACGGCGATCCCGCTCTTCCGGCCGGCCATCCGCGTCCGAGTCTAGTGGCGAGCGGTTAGCATCGCTCGCCGGATGGCCCCCCGGACGTTGGCAACCGGGACGACGGCGTGATCGAGGCGTGGCGCCGCGTTCTCGTCCTCGCTCCGCACACGGACGACGGCGAGTTCGGCTGCGGTGGCTCGCTGGCGCGGCTCGCCGACGCTGCCGTCGACGTCCGCTACGTCGCGTTCTCGCTCGCGACGAAGTCGCTTCCACCCGGGTTCCCGCCCGACACGCTCGCGCGCGAGGTTGCGGACGCGACCGCCGCGCTCGGGATCCCGTCCGCGGGCCTCACGACGTACGACTTCGAGGTGCGGACGTTCCCGGAGCGCCGGCAGGAGATCCTCGAGGTGATGATCGAGCTCGGGCAGGACTGGTGGCCGGACGCCGTCTTCCTGCCGAGCGTGAACGACATCCACCAGGACCACCAGGTCGTCGCCGCCGAGGGCCTGCGGGCGTTCAAGCGGACGACCGTCCTCGGCTACGAGATCCCCTGGAACACCCTCAACTTCTCCTACCAGGCGTACATCTCGCTCGAGCGGGCAAGCGTCGAGCGCAAGGTCGCCGCGCTCGCGTGCTACGCCTCGCAGCAGCACCGAAACTACGCGAATCCCGAGCACATCTGGACTCGCGCCCGCACGCACGGAATCAACATCGGCCGCGAGTACGCGGAGGTGTTCGAGGTCTACCGGGTCGTCGCGTAGCGGCTACGCCGGCTCCTCGTCCCACTCGAGCTGGTCGAAGTAGCGGAGCGCGTGCCGCGTGGGGCGGACGCGGCCAGCGTACGTCGCGAGCTCCTCGTCGGCGATCTCGCCGAGCGCCCGCTTGAGCCCGAGGTACGGC
>JALZFU010000414.1 GCA_030861385.1 Actinomycetota bacterium | reverse complement strand
CCGCGGTCGAGCGGCTTGGCGGGCTCGAGCTCCTCGTCAACGGCGCGGCCGACGGTTTCGAGCCGCGAGGGGTCGACGACGTGTCCGAGCACGACTGGGACCGCGCGTTCGGTGCGACCGCCAAGGGCAGCTTCTTCGTCACGCAGGCGGCGGCGCCGGCGCTGCGTTCAGCACGCGGAACCGTGGTGATGATCGAGGACGTCGCCGCCTACCAGCCGTGGCCGTCGTTCGCGCCGCACTGCGCGGCGAAGGCCGCGCAGGCGATGCTGACGCGCGTCCTCGCGCGGGCGCTCGCGCCCGAGGTCCGCGTGTGCGGAATCGCGCCCGGGGCGGTGGCCGTCGACCCCTCCCAGAAAGAGCGGCGCGCCGCGGAGACGCTCCTCGGCCGCACCGGCGACCCCGAGGACGTCGCCGACGCGCTGGTCTACCTCCTCGGCGCCACCTTCGTCACCGGGACGACCCTCGTCGTCGACGGCGGCCGCCTCCTCGCCCCCCGTCCGGAGTAGGTGTGCGTCGATGCCGCGCCGCCGAGCGTAGAGGCTCGCGTCGGCGAATCCACGCCCGCTTGCGCTCCGTATTGGAGCGCGATATGGCTCTGCTCGCGATGGCGCCAGCCGAGAACGACGCCGTGCTGATCGAGCGGACCGGGCGGGGAGACCGGGCGGCGTTCGAGGAGCTCTACCGCCGCTTCGCGCGTCCGGTCCTCGCGATGGCGCTGCGCCAGCTCGGCGACAACGGTCGCGCGGAGGACGCGACGCAGGAGACGTTCGCCGCGGTGTGGCGGTCCGCGCGGAGCTACCGGTCGGAGCGAGGCAGCGCGAGCGCCTGGCTCTACGCGGTCGCGCGCCACGCGATCATCGACCGGGCCCGGCAACGCCCCGAGCCAGCGGCCGAGGCGCCGGACGAGCCTTCGGCCGATCCCGGGCCCGACGAGCGCGCGGAGCTCGCCTGGCTCAGCTGGCGCGTTCACTCGGCCCTCGAGCACCTGCCGGAACGGGAGCGCGTCGTGCTCGAGCTCGCGTACTGGGGCGGACTCTCGCAGGCGGAGATCGGGAGCTACCTCGACGTCCCACTCGGGACGGTGAAGACGCGGACTCGCGCCGGGCTCGAGCGTCTCGCCGGGCTTCTCGACGAGGTGCGCGAGTGACCGAGATGCCGCCGCATTCCCGCGGCCGGCGCTCGCGGCCGCCCGACTTCGAGGAGCTCGTCAGTGGCGATCTTCCGGAGGAGGTGCGCGAGCGGCTGCGCCGGGTCGATTCCGTGCTCCGCGCGGTTCCCGCCCCGCCGCCCGCCGTGCCGGCACGAGTCGAGAGCGCCGTCACGGCGCTCTCCAAGCCGCGCGTTCCACTCTGGACGCTTGGCCGCCTCGCCTTCGCGCTCCCGCTCGCCGCCGCGATCGCGCTCGCCTTCTTCGTGCTCGGGGCGCGAGTCGGCGACGGCGACGGCTTCGACGAGCGGGCGGCGATCCGGATGCAGCCGACGGCGCAGACGCCGGCAGAAGCGCGCCACGCGTCGGTGCTCATCCGGGTCGGGAAGCCGGACGCGAACGGCAACTGGCCGCTCCGCCTCGAGGCGGCGGGGCTTCCGCGCCTGCCGAAGGGCGGCTACTACACGCTCTGGCTCTCGAAGGACGGCGAGTACGGCGCCACGTGCGGCACCTTCGCGATGGGGGAGGGCGAGACGACCGCCACGTGGACGGTGTCCTATCCGCTCGGCGAGTACGACGCGTGGGTGATTACGGCGTACCTCCCCGACGAGCCGCTCGCCAAGGAGCGGCCGTGGCTCCTTCAGGCGAGCGCGCGGATCTAGGCGTTCTCAGGGACCGATCCGGTCGGCGGCGACGAACGCGGCGTAGGTCACCGGCATCCGCTCGGCGAGGAAGCGCTCGCACGCCACCGCGTAGCGGCGAATCTCCCGCTGCGCCGTCTCCGCCGCCCGAAGCGAGACGAAGTTCATGAGCGAGCGAGCGTTCACAGTCCAGTAGAACTCGGTGTAGGCGCCGACGGGCAGCACGCAGCGCGCGAGCTCACGCGCGACGCCGAGATCGACGAGACGCGCGTACGCCTCGTACGCGGCCTCGTACACCCCTCGGAGCTCGTCGCGCGTTCGCTCGGCGAGCTCCGGATCGACGGGCTCGAACGAGTACGCCCCCGGCTTGCCCACCTGCGACCGCACGTCGAGAGCCTCGGGGACGTAGAAGTCGTCTGTTGCCTTCGCATACCGCAAGCTGAACTCGTTGAACGACCCGACTCGGTGTCGCATCCATTCCCGCGCGACGAAGATCGGCGCTCGGACATGAAACCGAAACGCGTTGTGCTCGAACGGCGTGCCGTGCCGCTCGCGAAGGAGGAATCGGACGAGGCCGGCGTCGGACTCGTCCATCGCCTCCTTGCGCCGGGCGAAGCTGACGCGGGCCGCGTTCACGACCGAGAGGTCGCTCGCCATCGCGTCGTCGAGGCGGACGAATCCGTGGTCGAGCACGCGGATCGTCTCCTTCGGTAGGACCTCGGCCGTGACCGCCACGCGGGCGAGTCTACCCGGCCTCTATGTCGGCACCTCAGGCTTCTCCTACCCCTCGTGGCGCGGCGGCTTCTACCCGGCCGACGCCCGTCAGCGGGACTTTCTGCACCTCTACGCCGAGCGCCTTCCTTCGGTCGAGCTGAACGCGACCTTCTACCAGCTTCCCTCCGAGGAGCGGCTCGTGCGGTGGGCGGAGCAGACGCCGCCTGACTTTCGCTTCGCCGTCAAGATGAGCCGGCGGATCACGCATTTCGGCCGTCTCGAGTCGATTCCGACCTTCTGCCAGCGCGTTCGCGCGCTCGAGGACAAGCTCGGCCCCATCCTCGTCCAGTTTCCGCCCGGTCGAACGCGCGACGACGGCTTCCTCCGCCTCTTCCTCGACTCGCTCGACCGCGAGCTCGACTACGCCTTCGAGTTCCGCCATCCGTCCTGGGAGGTGGACGGCCTCTTGGGAGTCGAGGGCGTCGCGCGGGTCGGCTCCCTTTCTGGAGGCTCGCGCTTTCGTTACCTGCGCCTGCGGGAGCCGCCCTACACGGACGCCGACCTCCGCGCCTGGGCGAACGTCCTGCGGCCGCTTCTCGCTGACGGCATCGAGATCTACGCTTACTTCAAGCACGAGGACGAGCCCCTGGCGCCCGCATACGCGACGGCGCTCGGCCGGCTTCTCGCGGAAGGGGGCTAGGCGGCGACCGGCCGCGCTCGCAGCCACTCGGCGAGGTCGGCCGGCGGGACGGCGCGGCTCAGGAAGTAGCCCTGCGCGGCGTCGCAGCCGAGCGCGCGAAGCGCCTCGAGCACGTCGGCGGTCTCGACGCCCTCCGCGACCACTTCCAGCCCGAGATTCCGGCCGAGGTCGATCGTCGAGCGGACGATCACGGCGTGGCTCGAGCTCTCGTTCATCGTCGTGACGAAGGAACGGTCGATCTTGATCTCGTGGACGGGGAGCCCGCTCAGGTACGCGAGCGAGGAGTAGCCGGTGCCGAAATCGTCGATCGCGATCCGAACGCCGAGGGCGTTGAGCCGCGCGAGCACGGACGCGGCGCGCAGAGGATCCGCCATGATCGTCGTCTCGGTGATCTCGAGCTCGAGCGCCTCGCCCCGCAGCTCCCACTTGGCGAGCAGGCGGGCGACGTCCGCCGGTAGATCGACGTCGAGAAGGCTCCGGCTCGAGAGGTTCACGGCAACGTGGAGGTTCACGCCGTCGCGGCGCCACGCGCTGCACTGGGCGAGCGCGGTGTCGAGGACGTAGAGCGTGAGCGGCTTGATCAGGTTCGTGTGCTGGGCGACGGGGACGAATTCGCCCGGCGCGAGGAGACCGCGCTCGGGGTGGTTCCACCGGACGAGCGCCTCCGCGCCGACGACCTCCGCAGTCGCGAGATCCTCCTTCGGCTGGTAGTGGACCGTCAGCTCGCCCTCCTCGATCGCGCGACGGAGCTCGGCGACGAGACGCAGCCGCCCCGGGCTGTAGTCGTCGCTCGCGGCGTCGTAGAGCGCGTACCCGCCGTGGCTCGTCTTCGCCGCGTACATCGCGACGTCCGCACGCTGGAGGAGCGTGTCCACATCGCCGCCGTGCTCGGGGAAGATCGCGATCCCGATGCTCGCCTCGACGGCGATCGGGACGTCCTGGAGGACGAACGGCTCGTCGAGCGCCTTCGTGATCCGTTCCGCCACCTCGACGGGGTCGGAGCTCGCGTGGACACGCGGGAGGAGGAGCGCGAACTCGTCGCCGCCGAGGCGCGCGATCGAGTCGCTTTCGCGAACGACCTCGCACAGGCGCCGCGCGAGCTCGGTGAGGAGGAGGTCGCCGGACGCGTGGCCGAGCGTGTCGTTCACCTCCTTGAAGCGGTCGAGATCGAGCAGCATGACAGCCGTCTCGTGCCCGTCGCGCCGCGCGGCCGCGACCGCCTGGTTGAGACGATCGCGGAAGAGGGTGCGGTTCGGAAGCCCGGTCAGCGCATCGTGCAGGGCCTGCTGCTGGTTCTCCTGCGCCTGGCGCCGGAGCCGCCGGGACGCGCCGAGCGCGAGTCGAAAGAGCGCGCCGTAGAGGACGGCGAGGCCGGCGAGGAGGAGAAGGTAGAGCGTCCGCGTGTCCTTAGCGACGGCAGCCGCGATCGGCCTATACGGCAGGTAGACCTCGAAGACGCCGTCCGGCTCCCGCGACCCTTCGAACCGGAAGGGGACGTAGACCTCGAGCAGCTCGCCCAGCCCCCGCTCGCCCTCGTTCTCAGCGTCGTCCAGATTGGACATCTCCGACTTGACCTCGCCGTCGAAGGCCTCCTCGAGGTCCTCGGAAGGCGGAAACGTTCGTCCGATCAGGCTGTGGTCGTCGGAGTAGACGATCTCGCGATCCTTGTTCCAGATCTTCACGCGCGCGATGTCCGCCCCGGGGCCCGTCTGGATCGCGACGTCGAGGTCGGTGAGGCGAATGATCGAAAGCCCCTCCTCCATCGCCTCGCGCGTGAGGCGTGGCTGGATCCCTACGCGCGCGATCAGAGAAGTCGCGGTCGTCGCCTGCTGGAGCGCCCGCGCGCGCACCTGTGCGCGGAGGAAGTGCGCGAGCACGAGGCCGATGACGACGATCGGAACGAGGCTGACGAGACCGAACGTCGCGACGTGCCCAGGTCTCCGCAGCCGTGGACGCTTGCGGGGGATCGAATCAAGCATGCGGACCGCCTTCGGATTGTCTGCGCGCCCGGCGCGCGCCGCGTCACCCGTTCGGGGTTTTCGCGCCGCGGGCGGCGGAAACGGTGGAGACGAGCGAGCGAGGAGGTGCCGGATGGGTGAGCGCGACCCGGAAGAGGCGCTCGATGAGATCGCCGGGAGGGTGGACGAAGGCGACACGCCGAGCGCCGACGAGCGCGAGTTCCTCGAGGCCGAGCGCGTGCCGCTGGAATCGGACGAGGGAGTGGATGGTTCGGACGAAGGGAGAGGGACGCCCACGTACTGAGCGAAACGGGCGGCCTTCAGAAAGGAGGGGCGAGAGATGCCGTTGGAAGTACCCCCGCTGCCGTACGACTACGGAGCGCTCGAGCCGCACATTGACGAGCAGACGATGCGACTCCACCACGACAAGCACCACCAGGCATACGTCGACAAGGCGAACGCGGCCCTCGAAGGGACCGAGTGGGCCGACCGGTCGGTCGAGGAGGTGCTGAAGAACCTCGACCGGCTCCCCGAGGACAAGCGGACCGCCGTTCGCAACAACGGCGGCGGCCACTACAACCACACGCTCTTCTGGCAGATCATGGGACCCGAAGGCGGGGGCGAGCCCGACGGCGCGCTCGCCGAGGCGATCGAGCAGGCGTTCGGCGGCTTCGACGCCTTCAAGGAGGAGTTCTCCGCCGCGGCCGTGAATCGCTTTGGAAGCGGCTGGGCCTGGCTCGTGCACGACGGCTCCGCCCTCCGCGTGACGTCGACGCCGAACCAGGACGCGCCGATCATGGAGGACGAGACGCCGATCCTCGGGCTCGACGTCTGGGAGCACTCCTACTACCTGAAGTACCAAAACCGCCGTCCCGACTACGTCGCGGCATGGTGGAACGTCGTCAACTGGCCTGAGGTAGCGCGCCGCTACGAGACGCTCGTCGGCGCAACGGCCGTCGCCTGAGTCGACGGCCGGCAGGGAGAGGCCGGCCGCGCGGCGCGATACTCGGCGGGTGGCGCGAGAGATCCGTGGGTTGCGGACGCCCCGTCCCCGTCGAGGTCGCGCTGCGTGAGCACGACTCGCTGCGGCAGGAGAGAGTCGCGTCGATGGACCCAGCAGTCGATTCCGATTGCGCCGGCTCGGCGGCAGCGGTCTACGCCGCGTGACCGGCGAGGCCTGTGGCCTCCTCGCGACGGGGGATGGTCGTCTTCGCCGCCCGGCCCTACGGGGAAACGCCGCGCCGACCCGTCCGTCCGCTCACTGCCTCGCTCACCCGACTACGAGCGTCTGCGGAGCCGCTTCCTTGATCCGGGTCGTCAGCCACTTCGCCTGCATGAGCGTCTCGCCGTGGCAGACCGTCACGAGCGCGAGGAGATCGGGATCGCGTGCCGCCTGCGCGGCCTGGCCTGCGATCGTCCAGCCGATCGACGCCTCCTCGGTCATCACGTAGAGGCGCTGGAGGTCGGCGAGCAAGAGGAGGCCGGCGGCCGGTTCGCGGCCGAGGAGCTCCGACGTCTTTCGCCGCAGCCCCGCGAGGCGGCTCTCGCCGGGGTCGGCGCCGTCCGCCTTGGACGACCGGGCGCCGTAGCGCTCGAGGAAGGGGACAAGCCGCTCGGCGTGGGCGCGGCCCTCGCGGGAAAGCGTCTCCGCCATATGGAAGACGTCGTGCTCGACAGCGTGGCGCTCGCCCACCTTCACCCACTCGTCGGCGAGGTCGAGCTCCGCCTCCGCGAGATCCTGGAGCGCGAGCCCGAGGTGGTTCGCCATCAGAGCGTCCCCGCGGGCGCCGACGTTGCCGTCGCGGGCGCAGGTGCACGCTCGCCCCCCGCGTCGGCGAGCTTCTCGACCCGGACGGCGGCCACCTTGTAGATCGGCTGCTTCGAGACCGGATCCCACTCGGTGATCGTCAGCTCGTTTGCGGCGCGCGGTCGCGCGTCCGGCTCGGCGCCCTCCGGCTCGTCCCAGTAGCCGTAATGGAAGGGCACGAAGACGACGCCCTCGCGGATCCCGCTCACCCGCACGCGCGCCTCGATTCGCCCGCGCGGCGACTCGACGGACGCCCAGTCGCCCTCGGCGAGCGCGAGCCGCTCGGCGTCGGCGGTCGCGAGCTCGATCCAGACGTCGGGCGCGGCGGCGTCGAGCTGCCTCGCGCGCCCCGTCTTCGTACGGG
>JALZFU010000404.1 GCA_030861385.1 Actinomycetota bacterium | reverse complement strand
GATCGCGAGGCGGTAGCTCTGCGCGTCGTTCGTCCCCTGCGCGGAGAGGGCGACCCCCGGGCGTACGAGGATCTCGACGTCGTCCTCGGGCTCCGGAACGGCCTCGACGAGCGCGTCCTCGAAGACGCGCAGGACGTAGCTCACGCCGACGCCGTCCGGGCGAGTCGACGGCCAGGCCGGATCGGCCCCGCACGCAAGGTCGAAGAGCGCGTCGTACGTGGAGCGGCCGTGCAGGCGCTGGACGAGCGGCGCGAACTGCGAGGCGAGGCGGCCGTTGACCTCGATGATCTCCGCCGGCCCCTCATCGGGCACGAAGAACTCGATGTTGAAGAACGCGTCGTCGAGGCCGTGGGCGAGGACGAGGCGTTCGGCGAGCGCCGCGAGCTCGGCCTGGCGCTCGTCGGAGAGCCGTGTCGGGTACTCGAACCGCTCGAAGCTGATCGTTCCCGGGTACATGAGCGAGTCCGTGACCCCGATCGAGGTGACGCGGCCGGCGCAGACGAACCCCTCGAGCGTGACCTCGAGCCCAGACAGGAGGTCCTCGGCGAGGAACCCGTGCGCGCGACCCGGCGCCGCGCCTGCGAGCGCGGCTATCGCGCTGTAGCGCGTCGCGTAGCCGTCCTGTTTCGGGATCGCCGCGATCGCAGCCGGCTCGTCCACCCGGACGGCGTTCTGCGAGAGGCGGCCGACGACCGGCTTGACGAAGAACGGCGGGTCGAAGGGGATGTGGCCGTCGAGGAGGGCGAAGCGGGGCGTCGCCTCGGGCGCGACCCGATGCTGGATCGTGCGCGAGGTCGGCTTGTGCTGGCAGGCGAGGACCGCGGCCGGCGACGGCCCGGGAAGACCCAGGCGTTCGGCGAGGATCGACGCGAGGAGCGCGGAGAGGTCCTTCGTCCCGACGACGCCGTCGGCGCGCCTGCCCGCCCACTCGGCGACGAACGCGGCGGGGTCGAACTCGTCGAGGCGATCGAGGTCTTGTCCCGCGTACCGGACGCGGTAGCGGCCGTCGAGTCCGGCCGCCGCAATGGCGTTCCGGTCCCGTTCCTGGGGGCAGAGGACGAGGATCTCACGCATGCGGCGACGACAGGAGGCGGAATCGTATCCAAGGGGCTACCTCACGCGGAAGCGACGAGGCAAGCACCGCCGGCGCGCTACCGTGCGCGAGTGGACGCGCGCGCCGACGTCGTCGGGAGCCTGCTCCGCCCGCCTGAGCTCCTCGAAGCGCAGGACGCCTTCCGCCGAGACGAGCTCACCCCGGCGGAGTTCAAGCGAATCGAGGATCGCGCCGTCGACGACGCTCTTCGCCTGCAGGAGGAGGCGGGGCTCGACGTCGTCACGGACGGCGAGATGCGCCGGCTCTCCTTCCAAGCCCAGCTCCCCGCCGCGGTGGAGGGGTTCGGCGACTGGGACCTCGACGCGTTCCTATGGGGCGAGTGGCGAAGCGAGGAACTCGGCGAGCTTCGTGTCGAGCGCCCGCCGCTCGCCGTCACGGGCAAGCTCCGCCGCCGCCGCTTCCCCTCCGCCGAGGAGTTCGCCTACGCGCGCGGGCGAACATCGAAGATTCTGAAGGTCACGCTTCCGAGCCCGAGTCTCTTTGCGAACTTCTGGGACCCGAACCGCTCCCGGGGCCCGTACGCGCGCCTCGAGGACTTCCTCGCGGACGTCGCCGAGCTCGTTCGCGAGGAGGCCGACGAGCTCGAGCGGCTCGGCGCAAGGTACCTCCAGCTCGACGCGCCGCACTACCCGCTCCTCGCCGACCCGGCCTACCGGGAGTTCTACGAGAGCCGCGGCTGGCCGGGGGAACGCTGGCTCGAGCTCGGCCTCGAGCTCGACAACGCGGTGATCGGGGAGCGAAGCGACGTGACGTTCGGGTTCCACCTCTGCCGCGGGAACCAGGCGAGCCGCTGGCTCGTCGCCGGCGGTTACGAGTGGCTGGCGGAGCGGATCTTCCCGGTCGTCCGGGCAGAGCGCCTCCTCCTCGAGTACGACGACGAGCGCTCGGGCGGCTTCGAGCCGCTGGCCGCGGTCCCCGACGACAAGACGGTCGTCCTCGGCCTCGTGACGACGAAGACGAGGCGCCGCGAGACGGTCGAGGAGCTGGCTGCCCGTCTCCGCGAGGCCGCGCGCTTCGTGCCGCTCGAGCGCCTTGCGCTCTCGCCCCAGTGCGGGTTCGCGACCTCCGTCCTCGGGAACGCGGTCTCGCCCGAGGACGAGCACACGAAACTCGAGACGGTCGCGGCGACGGCGAGGGCGGTCTGGCCGGCGGGATAGCCGCTACCGCCTTCACTGGGCCTGCGCGACGTGCGAAGATTGCGCGCGCCCACCGAGGGCGACCGGAGCAAGGAGAACCCGCATCCATCACACCACGCCGGACCTGGCCGGGTCGCAGTCGTCTCCGGAGAAGGCCGCCCCGGCCACCCGCGCGGTGACACCAGCCGAAGGAGCGTGAGCATGGACGAGCGCGAGCGGAGGATCGACGACGTTCGCCGAGAGCGAAGCGAGCTCGAGAACCACCTGATCGACGAGTACGCGGGCGGGAAGATCAGCCGGCGCGAGTTCGTCCGCCGTGGAACCGTGGTCGGGATGTCGCTCCCGATGCTCTCGTTCCTCGCCGCCGCGTGCGGCGGCGGTGACGAGGGCGGCGGAGGCGGCGGAGGCGGAGGGGGCCAGACGGCGAAGGCGGCGCGCGGCGGGACGATTCGAACCGCAATCCAGTCGCCGGCGGGCGACATCGACCCGGTGACGATCGCGGACGAGGGGGGGCTCGCCGTCCTCGGCCAGACGGGCGAGTACCTGACGTTCTCGAACGAGAAGCTCGTGCTCGAGCCGCAGCTCGCGGAGAGCTGGAAACCGAACGAGGACGGAACCGTCTGGACGTTCAAGCTCCGCCAGGGCGTCAAATACCACGACGGCGGCACGATGACGGCCAAGGACGTCGTCGCGACCTTCGACCGTCTCTCCGACCCGAAGGTGGGATCGAACGCTCTCTCGGCGCTCGGCGGCGTCCTCTCGAAGGGAAACACGAAGGCGGTGGACGAAGCGACCGTCGAGTTCACGCTGGACGCCCCGAACGGGAGCTTCCCGTACATCGTGAGCTCGGACAACTACAACGCGATCATCCTCCCCGCGAGCTACGACGGGGGGTACGCGAAGACATTCCCCGGCACCGGCCCGTGGCGACTCGAGCGCTTCCAGCCGAACGTGGGCGTCTCGTTCACGAAGAACCCCGACTACTGGGACCGGGGGAAGCCGCTCGCCGACCGAAGCGAGATCAAGTTCTACGCCGAGGAGCAGCCGCGCGTCCTCGCCGTCCAGGGAAACGAGGTCGACGTCATTGCGCACTTCTCCGTCTCCGGCGGCGAGGGGCTCCTGAACGATCCGAGCGTGAACGTGGTCGAGCTCCGCTCGTCCGTCCATCGCCAGATCCACATGCGGACCGACAAGGAGCCCTTCAACGACAAGCGCGTCCGCCAGGCGATGGCGCTCGCGCTCGACCGGAAAGCGATCGTCGACGGGCTCCTCGGCGGCAAGGCCGACATCGGGAACGACTCCCCGTTCGCGCCTGTGTACCCGTTCACCGACAAGACGGTCCCCCAGCGCGAGCAGGACCTCGCGCAGGCGAAGCAGCTCGTCTCGGACGCCGGCGCCGACGGGGCCAGCGCCGAGATCACGACGTTCCGCGACTTCGAGCTTCCCGACCTCGCCGTGCTGATACAGAACGCCGCGAAGGAGATCGGGCTCAACATCAAGCCGAACCTGATGGACCAGGCGGCCTACTACGGTGACGCGGTGTACGGGAAGTCGCCCTGGCTCGACTCGGTCATGGGGATCACGGACTACGGGCACCGGGGGGTGCCGAACGTCTTCCTGGTCGCGCCGCTCAAGAGCGAGGGGACGTGGAACTCCGCACACTTCAAGAACAAGGAGTACGACTCGCTCGTCACCGACTACATCGCGGCCCTCGACCTCGAGGCCCAGCGAAGCGTCGCCGGGAAGATCCAGCGCCTCCTCCTCGACGAGACGCCGATCATCTTCCCCTACTTCTACTTCTATCTCTTCGCCGTGAAGAAGAACTTCACCGGCGTTCGGGAGACGGCGATGGGCCACGTCAACCTCCGGCAGGCGGGAGCGGCGGCGTAGACGAGCGGCCGGCGGCCGAGAGGCGAGGGGAGGCGGGCAGGCACGGGGACGTTCCTTCTCAAGCGTCTCGGCCTCGCGGTCGTGACCCTGTGGATCCTGAGCGTCCTCGTGTTCGTCGGCGCCCAGGTGCTCCCGGGCGACGTCGCTCGGCGGATCCTCGGACGCGACGCGAGCCCGGAGGCGGTCGCCGCGCTGAACGAGCAGCTCGGGACCGACCGGCCGGTCCTCGTCCAGTACTGGGACTGGGTTTCGAGCTTCGCCACGGGCGACCTCGGGACCTCGTACAGCCTGCGGGTCCCGGTGTCCGACCTGATCTTCGACGCGCTCGCCAACTCGTTCAAGCTGGCCGCGGTCGCGTTCGTGATCGTCGTCCCGCTCGGGATCCTGGGCGGCGTCTTCGCCGCCCTCCGCGAGGGGCGCTTCGCCGACCGGCTCATCACGATCTCCGGGCTCTCGGCGACCGTCGTCCCCGAGTTCGTCTCCTCGATCATCCTGATTCTGGTCTTCGGCCTCTGGCTCTCGCTCCTACCGATCACCGCCGCCTGGCCGCCCGGCGCCGGGCCGCTGACGCAGCTGAAGCACCTGATCCTCCCCGCCCTCCCGCTCGTCCTCGTCCTCTTCGGCTACATCGCGCGGATGGCGCGCGCCGGGACGATCGAGGCCCTCGACGCCGACTACACGCGCACAGCCGTTCTGAAGGGGCTCCCGCAGGGGACGGTGATTCGCCGACATGTTTTGCGAAACGCGCTCCTCCCCACGATCGCCGTCGTCGCCACCCAGACCGGCTACCTGATCGGCGGCCTCGTCGTGATCGAGGTGATCTTCAACTACCAGGGGGTCGGCAGGCTCCTGTTCAACGCTGCGCGGGCGAAGGACTTCCCGATGCTCCAGAGCGCGGTGCTCGTGGTCGGGATCGTCTACCTCGCCGCGACCCTCCTTGCCGACGTCGCCTACTCGCTCTTGAACCCGCGAATCAGGCACGGCCGAGCATGAGCGCCGCTGGCCCATGAGCGTCGCGCCGACCCAGGATCCTCTCGCGATCACCCCGCTCACCGAGCGCGGCGACGAGGCGCGCGTCGCGCGACGGGAGCGGGTCCGGCTCGTCCTGCGCTCGAAGACGTTCGTCGCCGGCGCCCTGATCGTCGCGTTCTGGGTCTTCTGCGCGCTCTTCGGCGAGGCGATAGCGCCCAAGGACGCGTTCGCGAGCGACCCGATCGCACGGCTCCAGGCTCCCTCGGCCGAGCATTGGGCCGGCACGGACCGCCTCGGCCGGGACGTCTTCTCGCGCGTGCTCGCGGGCGCCCGCGACATCCTGATCGTCGCGCCGCTCGCGACGCTCCTCGGCACCGTCCTCGGGACGGCCATCGGGCTCGCCACCGGTTACTTCCGCGGATTCGTCGACGACGTCCTCATGCGCTTCGTCGACGCCGTCCTCGCCGTCCCGCTCGTGATCATGGGGATGCTCGCCCTGACGGCGCTCGGCCCCTCCCGCGCCACCGTGATCGTGACGATCGGGATCGTGTTCGCACCCCTGATCGCGCGGACCGTCCGGGCAGCGGTGCTTTCCGAGGCTCAACTCGACTACGTCCAGGCCGCGAAGCTCCGGAACGAGCGGGCGCCCTACATCATGTTCGCCGAGATCCTCCCGAACGTCCTCGCCCCCGTGCTCGTCGAGTTCACCGTGCGACTCGGTTACGCGATCTTCGTGATCGCGACGCTCTCCTTCCTCGGGCTTGGAATCCAGCCGCCCGCCCCGGACTGGGGCCTCCAGATCTTCGAGAACTACGTGTTCATGTCGGGCGGCGTCTGGTGGCCGGTCCTCGCCCCGTCCCTCGCGATCGCGACCCTCATCGTCGGCGTCAACCTCGTCGCCGACGGGCTCACGCAGGCGTTCGAGCGATGAGCGCAGCCGCGCAGCTCGACGCCGCGGGCGTCCCCGCGCTCGCGCTTCGCGATCTCGACGTCGCCTACCGGGTGCGCGGGACGTGGCGCCAGGTGCTGCGCAGCGTCTCGTTCGAGATCGGCCGCGGGGAGTCGTACGGACTGGTCGGTGAGTCCGGCTGCGGGAAGTCCACGGCCGCGTTCGCAGTCATGCGCTACCTGCCGCGGAACGGGCGGGTCACGGCCGGCTCGATCCACGTCGGCGGCCGCGACCTCCTCGCGATGAGCGAGCGCGAGGTCTGCCGCCTCCGCGCGTCCGAGGTCTCGATGGTCTACCAGAACCCGGGTGCCGCGCTGAACCCTTCGATCCGCGTCGGCGACCAGGTCGCGGAAGTGTTCACGATCGCGGGGATGGACAAGGCGACGGCGCGCGAACGGGCGCGCGAGATGCTCGCCAAGGTCCAGATCTCCGGCCCGGAGAGCGTCATGCGCCGCTATCCGCACCAGCTCTCAGGCGGGATGCAGCAGCGCGTCGTGATTGCGATGGCACTCGCGTCCGACCCCGCGCTCCTCATCCTCGACGAGCCGACGACCGGCCTCGACGCGACGGTGGAGGCGGAGGTTCTCGATCTCGTCGCCGCGCTTCGCGAGGAGTTCTCGACGAGCGTCCTCTTCATCAGCCACAACCTGGCCGTCATCGCGAAGATGTGCGAGCGCGTCGGCGTCCTCTACGCCGGGAAGCTGGTCGAGGAGGGGCCCGCGGACGACGTCTTCGCCGACCCGCGGCACCCGTACACGGTCGGCCTTCTCCGTTGCATCCCGCGCCGCGGCGTGCGAAAGGACGAGAAACGCCTCGACACGATCCCCGGGTCGCTCCCGCCGCTCGGGGCCCACCTGCCCGCTTGCGTCTTCGTCGACCGCTGCGGCCTCGCGCAACCCGTCTGCGGCGAGAAGGCGCCGCCGCCGTACGAGGTCTCCCCGACCCGCCGAAGCCGCTGCCACTTCTGGGAGATCGCGCACGAGGTTCCGTACACGGCGGCGGAAGGGAAGCCGGCCCCGCAGGGACGCCAGGGCGAGGAACGGGCGCCGGTCATCGAGCTCGAGCACGTGAACAAGACCTTCCGCCAGGAGGGCGCCGAGATTCGCGCGCTCGCCGACGTGACGCTCTCGCTTCGGCCGGGGGAGACGCTCGGCCTCGTCGGCGAGTCGGGGAGCGGCAAGACGACGCTCGCACGGGTCCTCCTCGGGCTTACGGAGCCGGATCCCGAATCGCGCCTCGAGCTCGACGACCGGCCGCTCGAGCCGCGAATCGGCGCTCGCTCGACCGACGACGTGCGCGCGATCCAGATCGTCTTCCAGAATCCGGACGCCGCCCTGAACCGCCGCTTTTCGGTCCGACGGATCATCGGCCGCGCAATCACGAAGCTCGCTCGCGTCGGAGGCGAGCGGCGGGAGCGTCGCCTTCACGACCTCGCGCACGCCGTCCGGCTCGACGAACGGCATCTGAGCGCGCGTCCGAACCAGCTCTCGGGCGGGCTCAAGCAGCGCGTCGCGATCGCGCGCGCCTTCGCCGGCGCCCCGCGGATCGTCGTCTGCGACGAGCCGACGTCCGCGCTCGACGTCTCCGTGCAGGCGGCGATCCTGAACCTCCTCGCCGACCTCCAGATCGACGAGGGAGTGACGTATCTCTTCATCTCCCACGACCTCGGCGTCGTCCGCTACCTCTCGGACCGAATCGCCGTCCTCTACCTCGGCCGGGTCATGGAGGTCGGGTCGGCGGAGCAGGTGTTCAACCCGCCGCACCATCCGTATACCGAGGCCCTCCTTTCGGCGGTGCCGACCCTGGAGGAGAACGGCGACGGCGACCATGGCCGGATTCGCCTCGAGGGCGACATCCCGAGCGCCGCCAACCCGCCGTCCGGCTGCGTCTTCCACACGCGCTGCCCGCGGAAGTGGGGCCCGATCTGCGAGCAGGAGGAGCCGCAGCTCAAGGAGGTCGAGCCCGGCCACTTCCTGCGCTGCCACATCTCGATCGAGGAGCTCCGCCGTCTCCAAACGGAGGCTCGAACGGGAGGTCGGGCCGGCTGAGGATCCGCGGCGCGGTCCTCTCGCACGTCGGAGCCCGACTCGCGGTCGAGGAGCTCGAGCTCGCACCTCCCGGGCCCGGCGAGGCGCAGGTGCGCCTGGTCGCGAGCGGCGTCTGCCACAGCGACCTGAACGCGATCGACGGGACGGCCGCGACGCGCTGCCCCGCCGTCCTCGGGCACGAGGGGGCGGGGATCGTCGAGGCGGTCGGCGAGGGGGTCGCGATCGAGCCCGGCCTCCGAGTCGCGCTCTCCTGGATGCCCTCGTGCCGTCGCTGCGAAGAGTGCCTCAGGGGCCTCCCCCACCTCTGCCGCGAGGCGTGGACCGGAATGGACCACGGCGGTCTCCTGGACGGGACGCCGCGCCTCGCGCGCGACGGCGAGCCCGTCTACCACTACTCGTTCCTCTCGACTTTCGCCGACCGGACCGTCGTCCCCGCGTCTTCCTGCATCCCGATCCCCGACGACGTCCCGTTCGACGTCGCGGCGCTCGTCGGCTGCGGCGTCGCGACCGGGATCGGCGCCGTCTGGAAGACGGCCGGCGTCCGCCCAGGGGAGCGCGTCGCCGTCTTCGGCTGTGGTGGGGTCGGCCTCTCGGCCGTCCTGGGGGCGGCGGCGGTGGCGGCGAGCCCGATCGTCGCCGTCGACCTGGCC
>JALZFU010000373.1 GCA_030861385.1 Actinomycetota bacterium | reverse complement strand
ATCTTCGCGTTCGTCCTGGTCGTGCTCGCAAACGAGCGTCGAGACGCACCTGCGGTGTGCGTTCCGGACGTTCGCGTTCGCTACGGCAGAAAGTAGGACGCCTCTGTACGCGCCCTCTAAGCGGGCTGTAAGAGTCCGGTAAAGGGCGAGGGCACGGCGCGCGTACGCTTCGCGGCGTGATCCTGGAGTCGCGCGTCGACCGTCTCGCGCCGTCGTTCGCCGAGAATCGCGCCCGGATGGAGACGCTCGTCGCCGAGCTTCGCGAAAGGACCGCGCGGGTGGCCGAGGGCGGTGGCGCGGAGGCGATCGAGCGTCATCGCTCGCGCGGGAAGCTGCTCGCGCGCGAGCGGATCGAGCGGCTCGTCGACCCCGGGTCGGCGTTCCTCGAGCTGAACGCGCTCGCCGCCTGGGACCTCTACGGCGGCGATGCGCCGGCCGCGGGGATCGTCACCGGGATCGGCGTCGTCGAGGGGCGGGAATGCGTCGTCGTCGCGAACGACGCGACGGTGAAGGGCGGCACGTACTACCCGCTCACGGTGAAGAAGCACCTCCGCGCCCAGGAGGTCGCCGAGCAGAACCAGCTTCCGTGCATCTACCTCGTCGACTCCGGCGGCGCATTCCTCCCGCTACAGGACGAGGTGTTCCCGGACCGGGACCACTTCGGGCGGATCTTCTTCAACCAGGCGGCGATGTCCGCCCGGGGGATCGCCCAGGTCGCGGTCGTCATGGGCTCGTGCACCGCCGGTGGCGCGTACGTACCGGCGATGAGCGACGAGACCGTGATCGTCAAGGGAACGGGGACGATCTTCCTCGGCGGCCCGCCGCTCGTGAAGGCGGCGACCGGCGAGGAGGTCTCCCCCGAGGAGCTCGGCGGTGCCGACGTCCACGCCCGCGTCTCCGGGGTGACCGACCACTACGCCGTGAGCGACGAGCACGCGCTCGCGCTCGCGCGCGAGATCGTCGCCAACCTGAACCGCGTCCGCCCGTCCCTTCCGTGGGAGCCGCAGGAGCCCGAGGAGCCGCTCCACGACCCGAGCGAGCTGTACGGGATCGTCCCTGAGGACTACCGGGTCGGCTACGACGTCCGCGAAGTGGTCGCGCGACTCGTGGACGGCAGCCGCTTCCACGAGTTCAAGCCGCTCTACGGCGAGACGCTCGTGTGCGGCTTCGCCCACGTCGAGGGCTTCCCGGTCGCGGTTCTCGCGAACAACGGCGTCCTCTTCTCCGAGTCGGCGCTCAAAGGCGCGCATTTCGTCGAGCTCGCCTGCAAGCGGCGCGTCCCGCTCCTCTTCCTCCAGAACATCACCGGCTTCATGGTCGGGAAGGAGTACGAGGCGGGCGGGATCGCGAAGGACGGAGCGAAGCTCGTGACCGCGGTCGCGTGCGCGCAGGTTCCGAAGCTCACCGTGATCGTCGGCGGATCGTTCGGGGCCGGGAACTATGGGATGTGCGGACGCGCGTACTCGCCGCGGCAGCTTTGGATGTGGCCGAACGCCCGGATTTCGGTCATGGGCGGCGAGCAGGCGGCCACGGTCCTCTCGACGGTGGGCCGCGCGAACCCCGACGAGATCCGCGCCAAGTACGAGCGCGAGGGGAACCCGTACTACTCGACCGCTCGCCTCTGGGACGACGGCGTCATCGACCCGCTCGACACACGAAGGGTCGTCGCGCTCGGGATCGCGGCCAGCCTGAACGCTCCCATCCCGGAGACGAGGTTCGGGGTCTTTCGCATGTGACGCGGCACGAGCCCGTCCTCGAGGTCGAGGGGCTCGGCGCGAGCCCGGCGAACAGCACCACTCCGCAAGGATCGCGCCCCTTCCGGCGTCATAGAGACGGACGTAAGAAGTTGGCCCGGAGCGTGGAGACCGTGGGCTGGCTGCGGCCGACCAACCACGGGATCGCCCCGGGCCGCCTTTCAGTCTGCGCCGAGGTATCGCCCGACGTCAACCCACGCCGCACGACTTGTTTCTAGAGGACGGCGGTTTCGGGGAAGATCGCGCCCCCCGCGAAGCGCTCGAGGCGGTAGGGCGAGAGGTCGAACGACGACTCGCCTTCGAGGATTTCCTCCGCGAGGGCGCGCCCGACCGCGGGCGACTGCATGAACCCGTGGCCCGAGAAGCCGCACGCGGCGTAGACACGATCGGCGATGCGGCCGAGGATCGGGTGCGCGTCGGGCGTCATGTCGTAGAAGCCCGACCAGGCGGTCTCGATCGTCGTCCCGGCCGCGGGCGGGTAGCGGTGCGCGAGCCGCGCGAGCCGGTCGTCGAAGACCGACTCATCCACGCCTTCCTCCCACCCCCACCGCGGCTCGGAATCGACCATGGCGATGACGAGCCGGTCGTCGCGGCGGCGAAAGTGGAAGGTCGTCTCCGCCTCGATCGTCATCGGCAGGTCGTCGGGGAGCCCGGCGAGGGGCGAGGTCCGAAGGAGCTGTCGGCGGAGCGGGCGGACGGGAAGCTCGACGCCGAAGCCTCGGGCCACGTCGCTCGACCACGCGCCGCAAGCGATCACGTACGTCTCGGCCGAGATCTCCTCGACGGGCGTCCGCTCGCGGATCTCGACGCCGCGGTCGCTCGCGCCGCGAAGCAGCTCGCGGGTGACCGCCGGCGGATCGCCGACGCCGTCCGTCGCGCAGAAGACGGCTGCGAGGACATCGTCAGTCCGCAGGCCGCGGACGTGGGAGGGGTCGACGCGCTCGACAGGGACACCGAGCTCCCGCTGCACCGCGCGCCGCTCCTCGAGGGAGGCGAGACCCTCCTCCGTCGTCGCGAGGAAGAGGTAGCCGACCTGCGAGAAGTACGGCGGCCCGAGCGATTCGAAGAACTCGATGCTCGCCTGCGCGAGCCGGACCTCCGCCGCGGTCGAGAACTGCTGCCGGACGCCGCCCATCCCCTTGCTCGTCGCCCCTCCGACCGCCTCCCCGCGGTCGCAGAGGACGACGTCGGGAGCGCCGGCGAGCGCGAGGTGATACGCGACGCTCGCGCCGATCGCCCCGGCTCCCGCGACGGCGATACCGCTCATACTCGCCTAGCCGACGTCCGAGCGAGACGCCGCTCCAGCAGGTGATCGCGCCGGCGGCGGCGATTCGAGCCACTCGGCGACGGTGCGGTCGACCGCCAGGCGCTCCTCCACCGTGAGGGCTCGAAGCGGCGCCCGGACGTCTTCCCGGACGGGCACGCCGCGACGGCCGAGGGCATGCTTGGCCGCCGCGATGAACGGAGCCCGTTGCAGCGCATCGCGGAGCGTTCGAACACGCACGAGCGTCTCCTCGTCGCCGTTGTGGGCGAGAGCGGCGACAGGCTCGGGAAAAACCGCCGCGAGACCCGAGACCGTGCCTGCGGCGCCGGCCGCGATTCCCGCCGGGAGCAGGCCCTCCTGGCCAATGAAGACGTCCAGTCCCTCGACGAGGTAGGGGCGGACCGCCTCGAACGGCGTGTCCGAGACCTTGATGCCGGTGAGGTTCGGCGCTTCCTCGCGCAGCCGCTCGACGACCGAGAGCGGGATCGCGTAGCCGCTTCGGGCGGCGAACTCGTAAAGGTAGAACGCCGTGGGCGCGCAGGCGCGTGCGGCGGCGGCGAAGTGGGCGGCGAGGCCGCGCTCGTCGAACGCGTAGTACGGC
>JALZFU010000342.1 GCA_030861385.1 Actinomycetota bacterium | reverse complement strand
AAGATCGACGGTCGCGGACACCTAGCCGAGCGCAGGATGCGACCCGGAGACATCTACATCAACATTGGGATCGATCCCGCTGCGCGAGTGCCGGCGTTCCGTCCGGCCCTTGCGATCCGACGCTCGGATCTTCACTCGCAGTGGGAGGGAAAAGTGCCCGAGGCAGGAGTCCGGGCCACGCGGCACGCCTTCGTCGACGGCGGCTTCATGCAACTGTGGGTCACCTTCGGCTCCGTTCCGACAAGTGCGATCCTCGCGAGCGTCAACCGGATCCTGCGAACGCTTGTCGTCGAGCCAAGCGTCCCGTGAGGAACCGGAGTAGCGGGGCATCGCGAAGAAGGAGCCGCCGAGACGGCGTGTTCTCTTCATCGGGGAGCCCGTCGAGGACGAGCCCGAGGACGAGCTCCGCGAGTAGTGCGCGTTACACGGGGGCGACGTCGCGCAGCGAGCGCCACTCCTGGCCGGTCTCGAGCGGTTTCTAGCGGAGAACGCGCTCGACGTGTTCGCGGACGAGCGAAGGCCAAAAGCTCGCCTAGATAGCGGCTATTCGCGTGACGAGCGGCGGGGGTGGGATTCGAACCCACGAGACGTGTCGCCACGCCTAGCGGTTTTCAAGACCGCCCCTTTCGACCGCTCGGGCACCCCGCCCGCCGGCGAGTGTAGCGGCGCCGTTTTCCCCTCTCGCCGCCCGTGTGCGACGATCCTTGGGGACGGGGTATGACGCGCCGCTTCACCCTTACCGCGGTCGTGCTCGGCTGCGCGCTCGCCTCTGCGACCACGGGCGCGCTCGGCGCGACGACGACGTACGACGCGAACGGGACGATCCTGGTGGACGGCGTGAAGACGTTTCCGATCTCGTTGAACAAGCCGCCTCCGCTCGGCGGCCAGACACCGTGGGGGACAAGCGCGCTGGACGACGTGGTCCGCTCGGGCGTGAACCTGTTCGGAACGGGCCCGGTCGGGCACGACTGGACGGATGCCGACCTCGCCGAGGCGCGCGCCTGGACGGCTGCTGCGGGGGCCCGCGGCGTGCGTGCCTGGGTCTACCTTCGCGAGCTCGCGCGCGCCGCCCCGGGGACGCCCGAGGAGGAGCGCCTGCGAACGGTCGTGGGAGCGCTCAGGGACGATCCCGGTCTTGCGCTCTGGAAGAGCGTGGACGAACCCTGGTGGAGTGGCTACCCGGCCGCAGCGCTCGAGCACTCGTACACCGTCGTGAAGTCGCTTGACCCGGCGCACCTCTCCTTCGTGATCCAGGCGCCCCGCGGTACGGCGGTCGACCTGGCGCCGTACGCACCCGTCGCCGACGTGCACGGCGTCGACGTCTACCCGGTCGGGTACCGCCGACCCGACCCGAACCTGCACGCGGTGGGCACTTGGACGCAGAGGATCGCCTCCGTCACCCCGAACCACGTCGTCATGACGACGCTCGCCATCTGCTCACGTGGAAGCAGCGATCCGGCGGGGAGTGGCGCGGTCGTCCTCGCGACGCGACGGCAAGCACGCTACATGGCCTACGACGCGATCATGAACGGCGCGCGCGCCCTCAACTTCTACGGCGGGCACCTCTCCTTCTGCCTCGGGCCGCGCGACGCGCCTCTCGGCTGGAACTGGACGTACTGGGAGAACGTGCTCCGCCCGCTCGTGGCCGAGATCGGGCCGCGGAGCCGTCTCTATCGAGCACTTCTCGCACCGGGATCGGCGCTCACCGTCCGCTCCCGCGACGTCCGAACGCCCGTCGTGAGCCGACGAGTCGGACGAGAGATCTGGGTGATCGCCGCACGGTGGGGTCGGGGTCGCGCGCGCGTCAAGATCACGCGGCTGCCGAGGTCGCTCCTCGGTCGCGGCTGGGTCTATCGCGAGAACCGGCGGGTCGTCGTCCGCAACGGCGCGTTCACCGATCGGTTCTCGCGCTGGGACGTCCACGTCTACCGGTTCCGCACGCGGTGACGCCGCACCAGCTCGATCGCCCGGACGCGGTCGAGGCGGCGATCGACGCGCGCCGTGTCGCGCCCGGGGCCGCCGTCGACGACGTCCCGGAGGCGGTCGAGGGCGTCCAGTCGATCGCGGCCCGCCCGCCCGAGGAGGACGTCATGGCCAACGCCCCCGACGAGACGGTCGGCGCCGGGCCCCCCCGCGAGACGGTCGGCTCCGAGCTGCCCGACGAGACGGTCGGCGCCGGGGCCGCCCGCGAGACGGTCGCTTCCGAGCTCCCCGGCGAGGAAGTCGTTCCCGAGGTCGCCGTCGACGACGTCGTTCCCGCCGCCGGCGCGGACCACGTCGTCCCCGGCAAGCGTCCGGATGATGTCGTTGCCCGGCGTTCCCACGACGATGTCGTCGCCCGCGCTCGCGACGACGAGCTCACCCGTCGCGAACCTCGAGATCGACCATGCCTGCCGTAGCGGCGGCCACGAGATGTTGCGCGCCGCGTCGACCGCACGCGCGCGAAACTCGTGCCGGCCGAGAGCGAGCGCCGCGTAGACGGCAGGGGACGCGCATTGCTCCCACGGTCCGCCGTCGAGCGAGCACTGGAACGTGGCGCCGCGCTCGCTCGACCGGAAGGTGAACTGCGCAGTCCCGGCGGGCCCGCGTGCCATCCGGGCAAGGGTGAGCCGGGCGTGCGGGCGCGTCAGGTCGATGCGCCACCGCCATTCGGCCGGCGTCGGGTCGTAGTTTCCGGCGGCGTCGAGGGCGCGGACGGCGAAGAGGTGGCGGCCCTCTGACAGGCGCTCGTAGCGCTGCGGCGAGCGGCACAACCTGAACAGAGTGCCGTCGAGCGAGCACTCGAACGTGGCGCCCGGCTCGCTTCGGAAGCGAAACGTCGCGGTGGTGAGGCGGGCGTCGACGGCGGGCCGGGCGACGATCGACGTGTCAGGAATCGCGTTGTCGATCACGATCGCGCGACCGGCCGAGTTGGTCGGATTCCCAGACGCGTCGACCGCGCGTGCCCACACCGTCCGGAGGCCGTCCCCGATCGTGGTCGTGTCCCAGGTCGTGGTGTACGGGCGCGTCGAGTCGCGCGCGACGACGACCCCGTCCACGAGAAACTCGACCCGCTTCAGGCCGACGTCGTCGCTCGCCTCCGCAGCGAGCGTCAGGTCTCCGCGAAACGGGCCGACGTGCGTGGGGGCTGTGAGTGTCGCGGCCGGCGACGTCGTGTCGGGGGGAGGCCCGTGGCACGTCCCCGATCCCGTGTCGGTGAACGAGGCGCCCGGCTCGGGCAGGAAAGTCCACTCGTACCCGCCGCTTCCGAGCCTGAGCTCGAGCACGCCGAACGTCGTGTCGTTCGCGACTTGGCTCGTCGGAAGCGGCGCCAGGATTCTGTTGTGGCTGAAGCCCCCTGTCCCGACGACGAACTCTCGGATTCCGTACGCCGCGCTCGGGTCTCCGCTCGGAGTCTGCGGCCGGTGCCGCTCGTAGACGTGATCGTGGCCGGAGAGGACGACGTCTGCCCCGTTCTCGTACAGCGCCTTCCAGGCGGCCTCCATCCAGGCGAGCTGAACCAGCCGGGCCGAGCTGAAGCGAGCGTGGTGCCAGTACGCGAGGGTGCAGGAACGCGGGTTCCCGGCGAGGTCGGCTCGTAGCCACCGCTCTTGAGGGGCGCCGCGTCCACAACCGCCGACGAGCCAGCACATGCTGTTCAGGACGACGATGTGCCACGCCCCGAGGTCGTAGCTGTAGTAGCCGGCCGCCGGATCTCCCGCGACGGCGCCGAAGTACGCGAAGTAGCCGGCCGCCCCCGGCGTGTTGTACTCGTGGTTTCCGACCGACGGGCGAGTGCGCGCCTTGTGGCGGCCCCACGTCGGGCCGTAGCAGGCGGCAAACTGGGCGGGGCTTCCGTCCGGGTAGGCGTTGTCGCCGAGGGTTGCGATCGTCCCGGGCGTTTCGTCGAGGATCTGCGCGGTCGCCTCGTCGCCGCTCGAGGCGCAGCTCGCGATGTCGCCCGCGGCGAGGAGGACGGCGGGCTCCGTCGGCGACGCCTGTCCGAACGCTGTGGGCACGGCGGCGAGCGCAAGCAGCGCGGCGAGGAGATGCATGCCGGCGAAGCGCAAGTCGAGAAACCCCCCGACCACAATATCGCCTCGCCGCGTCCGGCTAACGCGCGCGCGCGATCCTCCCGGGCGCGCCGTACGCGGTCAGGACGCCCGGGACAGCGACGGAGCCGTCCTCGTCCTGGAAGTTCTCGAGCACCGCGAGCATGTGCCGGGCGGTCACCGCCGTCCCGTTCAGCGTGTGCACCGGCTCGGGGCCGCCGCCCTCGCCGCGCATGCGGACGTCGAGTCTTCGCGCCTGGAAGTCGGTCGTGTTCGAGGTCGAGGTGATCTCGCGGTACCGGCGCTGGCTCGGAAACCACCCCTCGATGTCGTACTTCTTCGTCGCCGACGCGCCGAGGTCGCCGGCCGCCACATTGACGACGCGGTAGGGGACGCCCAGCTCCCGCACGAGGTCCTCCTCGATCGAGAGCAGGAGCTCGTGCTCGTCGGACGAGGCTTCCGGGCGACAGAAGACGAACATCTCGACCTTGTCGAATTGGTGAACGCGGAACATCCCGCGCGTGTCCTTGCCCGCGGCTCCCGCCTCGCGACGAAAGCAGGTGGAGAAGCCCGCGTAGTGGAGGGGGAGGGTGTCGACGTCGAGGATCTCGCCCATGTGGAGCGCTGCGAGCGAGACTTCGGATGTCCCCGCCAGGTAGAGGTCGTCTCGCTCGACGCGGTAGATGTTGACCTCGTCCGTCGGCAGGAAGCCCGTTCCGTACATCGCGGGCTCGCGAACGAGGACCGGCGGAAGCACCGGAACGAACCCGCGCGCCGCGACGCGGTCGAGCGCGAAGCGGTAGAGGGCGAGCTCGAGGAGCGCCGCGTCGCCGATTCGGTAGGCGAAGCGCGATCCCGAGACGCGCGCGCCCCGCTCCGTGTCGATCCACGCGAGCTCGAGGTGGTCTCTCGGCTCGAAGGGGAAGGCCGGCGGGTCGCCGACCCGCCGTACCTCCTCCGCTTCGTCCTCGCTGAACCCGTCCGGCGCGCTCGGGTCGGGCGGATTCGGGACGTGCGCGAGGAGGTCGTCGCGCCGTCGCTCCGCCTCGGCGAGCTCGACCTCGAGACGCCCGAGGGTCGCCTTCACGCTCTTCAGCTCCTCGATCTGCTCTGGCGTGGGCTTTCCTTTGAGCTTCGTCCGCGCGCGGAGCTCGTCGACCTGCGGGACGAGCGAGAGCCAGACACGGTCGGCGTCCATGAGCGCGTCGAACGCCTCGCTGGCGCCCTTCCGCGCGAGCGCCTGCCGCCACCTCCCGGGGTCGCGCCGCGCCGCTCGGACGTCGATCATCCGCGCGAGTGTACGGCGAGAAACGCCTCGATTACCTGCGCGACCCCCTCCTCGCCGACCGGCGGGCACACGAGGTCGGCCACCGCGAGGACACGCTCGTGGGCGTTTGCCACGGCGACGCCGTAGCCGGCCCACTCGAGGAGCTCGACGTCGTTCTCGCCGTCCCCGAACGCGACCGTCCGCTCCCGCCGGAAGCCCGCGTGCTTCGCAGCGAACGCGGTACCGGACGCCTTCGTCACCTCCGGGCTCGCGAACTCGAGGAAGTAGGGAAGGGACTTCGAGATGTAGAGCCGCCCGTCGAACCGCGCCTCGAGACGCGCCTCGAGCGCGTCGAGCGCGTGGGGCTCGCCGATCGTGACGAGCTTCGTCGGCGGCTCGTCGAGCCAGTCGAGAAGCGGGCCGACGACGGTGATCGCGAGGTGTTGGGACTCGGCGTACGTTCGTGCTTCCGCGGTCTCCGATGCGACGTAGAGCTCGTCGCCGACGTAGCAGTTGAGGCTGTAGCCCTCCTCCTCCACGGTGGCGATCGCCTCGCGCGCGAGGGCGAGCGGGATCGGCTCGTGGCGCAGGAATGCCCCGCTCTCGGGGTCGGCGACGACCGCCCCCTGGTAGCAGACAACGGGGTCGCGAAGCCCCGCGGCGATCAGGTAGGGGCGTACCGACCGGAACATCCGCCCCGTTACGACGACGACGTGGATCCCTGCGTCGATCGCGGCGCGGAGGGCGCCGAGCGTGCGCGGCCGAAGCTCGTGGTCCTCGGCGACGAGCGTGCGATCGAAGTCGCAGGCGAAAGCCTCCACATGGGCGGGAAAGCCCGGCGGGAGACTAACCGCCAGGGTTGGAGACGAACGTAGCGACGTCGGCGATCTGCTTTTTGCTCAGCTTGCCTCCGAACGGGGGCATGCCGCCGCCGCCATTCTGGATCTGCTTGTAGGCGTCCTCGAAGCTCGGCTTCAAGTCGTCGAGGTTCGGGCCGACGGTCCCGTTCGTGCCGGCCGCCTGGAAGGTATGGCAGCCGCCACATCCCTGCGACGCGAAAATCTCCTTGCCCGCGGCGGCGTTTCCTTCTGCCGGCGCCTCTTCCTGCGGGACCGACCCCTGCACGCTCTCGGCGGCCGTGTCCCGCTCCTCGCCGCTCCCGCACGCTCCCGCTCCGAGCGGAAGAACGAGGGCGAGCGCGAGAACGGCGACGCGGCGCACGCGCGCGAGTCTACCCGCGCAGACGAGGCGTGAACCGAACGGAGGCGCGAGACGCCGTCGGTAGAATTCAGGGCAGCAAGGCATCGGAGCGAAGGAGCTGAGGAAACGATGAAGCGCAAGGCGTACGGACGGGACGCGGGTCTCTCGACTCGCATGCTCACGACGATGTTCTTGCTCGGCGCGCTCTACGTCGGGTTCTTCGTCGTCCTCACGCAGCTATTCCCGGTCGGGCTCTTCGGCGCCTTGGTGATCATGGGCGCGCTCGCCCTCATTCAGTACTTCACCTCGGACAAGCTCGCGCTCGCCGCGTCGGGAGCGAAGGTCGTGAGCCGCGAGCAAGCGCCCGAGCTCCACGAGATGGTCGAACGCCTCTGTGCGATGGCCGATCTCCCGAAGCCGAAGGTTGCGGTGATTCCCACCGACGTGCCGAACGCCTTCGCCACGGGCCGAAGCCCGAAGCACGCCGCCGTCGCCGTCACGCGCGGCCTCTGGGAGCGGCTCGAGCCGCGCGAGATCGAGGGGGTCCTCGCGCACGAGCTCTCGCACGTCGGAAACCGCGACGTCGCCATCATGACGATCGCGAGCTTCTTCTCCATGATCGCCTCGTACATCACGCAGATGGCTATGTGGGGCGGGATGTTCGGCGGGGGCGACCGGAACCGGGAGGGCGGCGCGCCCGTCTTCCTGATCGTGATGCTCGTCTCGCTCGTGACGTACGTCCTCTCGTACGTCCTCATCCTCGCCCTGTCCCGCTACCGCGAGTTCGCGGCCGACCGTGGAGCCGCCCTCATCACGGGCGCGCCCGAGTACCTGATGAGCGCGCTCCAGAAGATCGCGAGTCAGATGACGCGGATTCCCCAGCGCGACCTCCGCGAGCTCGAGGGCCTGAACGCGTTCTACATCGTTCCCACGAACTGGAAGCAGTCGGCTGGTTCGCTCTTCCTCACGCACCCGCCTCTCGAGAAGCGGCTCGCGCGTCTCGGCGCGATCGCACAGGAGATGGGCCGCCCGCAGCCGATGTGAGCCCCACCGCCGCTCTCTAGCCCACCCGCCGCTCGACAATAGTTTGCAAAGAGTAAATCTGTCTTTCTTTGACAGAGCCTACCGTCTAGAGTCTCACGGAATCAGTGTCGTCGATCGTCGCTGACAAACCCGCAGGGGACGTAGGGTCGTTCGACCGGGTCTACCGGAAGCACGTCCGCGACGTCTACCGCTTCTCCTCCGCTCTCCTCGGAAACGCGCACGACGCCGAGGATGCGACGCAGACGACCTTTCTTCAGGCCTACCGTGCGCTCGAGCGCGGCGAGCGCGTACGGAACGTGCGCGGGTGGCTGCTCGGGATCGCTCGGAACGTCTGCCGCCAGCACTTCCGAACCACCGCGTCGCGCGTTCCGGTCGTCGAGCTGAACGGCGCCGAGCCCGCTGCCCCGGCAAACGGCGACGGGCCGAGCGCGTCCGACATCCGTGAGGCGCTCCGCCACTTGCCGTTCAACCAGCGGCTCGCACTCGTCCTCCGCGAGATCGAGGGCCGCCGGTACGACGAGATCGCCGAGGCGATGGGACTGTCGCTTCCCGCCGTCGAGACGTTGCTCTTCCGGGCGCGGCAGGCGCTTCGGGAGCAGCTCGAGGCGGCCGAGCAAGCGGGCGGCTGTGATGCCTTCCAGCGGCTTATCTCGCTTCAGCTCGACGGCCGTCTCCGTGGGCACGAGCGAGGGCTCCTCCGGGCGCATCTGCGGGCGTGCGAGGACTGCGCGCGCTCGGCACGACGCCAGCGCTCGCGGAAGCGTCTGATGGCGGGTTTCGCAGCGCCGCTTCCCGCCGCGCTCGAGGGCGGCTTTTCGCTGGGCGGAGGCCTCGTGACGACGAAGGCCGCCGCGCTCGCCGTCGCCGCCGCGCTCGCGGGGACGGGGGTCGTGGTC
>JALZFU010000272.1 GCA_030861385.1 Actinomycetota bacterium | reverse complement strand
CGAGAAGGGAGGGAACGCCCAGCGCGGCGCCGCCGACGGCGGCGCGCCTGAGCAGGTCCCGACGTGTGATCGCGTTGCTCATTCGCTTCGCTCCTCCTCGTAATCGACGACGAACGTCGCCTCGGGGTTCCAACTCAGTGCGATCCGGTCGCCGGGCTCGTACGTCCCGGCGGCCTTCTCGGTGTTCTGGACGTAGACCGTGAGGGAACCGGCCGGTGTCTCGACGATGTACTGGGTCGAGACGCCGACGTAGCTCCGTTCCTTCACCTCGCCGGCGAGCACGTTGGCCTCCGTGCTCGCGAGCCGAATCTTCTCGGGCCGGATCCCGACCGCCACGCGGCCGCGGCGTTCTCCGACGGCGGGCGCTTGGACGAGCGTTCCGTCCGTGAGGCGGACGCCGCCCATCCCGTCGGCCTCGCCGTCGAGCAGGTTCGAGACGCCGAGAAACCGCGCGACGAAGGAGGTGCGCGGCTCCTCGTAGAGCTCGGCCGGCGTTCCGAGCTGCTCGATCCGGCCCCGGTTCATGACCGCGATCCGGTCGGCCATCGTCATCGCCTCCTCCTGGTCGTGCGTGACGTGGACGAACGTGATCCCGACGTCGTGCTGGATCCGCTTCAGCTCGAGTTGCATCTGCTTCCGGAGCTTGAGGTCGAGCGCCCCGAGCGGCTCGTCGAGGAGAAGGACGCGCGGGCTGTTCACGAGCGCGCGGGCGAGCGCGACCCGCTGCTGCTGGCCCCCGGAGAGCTGGCGCGGTCTGCGCTTGCCGAGCCCCGCGAGGTCGACGAGCTCGAGGACCTCGCGCACGCGGCGTTTCACTTCGGCGCCCCTGTATCCGCGGCGGCGGAGCCCGAACGCGACGTTCTCGAAGAGCGAGAGATGCGGGAAGAGAGCGTAGCTCTGGAAGACGGTGTTGACGTCGCGCTTGTACGGCGCGAGGCCGGTCACGGCCCGCTCGCCCAGGTAGATCGTCCCGGCCGTCGCCTCCTCGAACCCGCCGATCATCCGAAGCGTGGTCGTCTTTCCGCAACCCGACGGGCCGAGGAGCGCGAAGAAGCTCCCCGACTCGATCGCAAGCGAGACGTCGTCGACCGCGACGACGTCGTCGAAGCGCTTCGTCACGCGCTCGAGGCGCACGTCGGGCGCTCGCGTGGGGAAGTCTTCGCGCGGCCGGGCGGCGGGCCGCGGACGAACGAGCGCGTCCTCGGCGCGAGCCACGTCAGGCGCCCTTCGCCTGCGGCTGACCGCCGCCGTAGGGGTACCACCAGTCCTTCGCCTCGATCGCCGTGTCGAGGTGGACGTGCTTCGTCTCCTGGAAGGCCTCGAGCCCCTCCTGACCGAGCTCGCGGCCGAGCCCGGACTGCTTCATGCCCCCGAACGGGCCGGCGTCGTTGTCGGTGAGGGGGTCGTTGAACCAGATCGTCCCGGCCTTGATCTCCCGAGCGCAGCGGAAGATCGCGTCCAGGTCCTTCGTGTAGACGTTGCAACCGAGCCCGAAGCGGGTCGCGTTCGCGAGCTCGATCGCTTCGTCGAGCGAGGCGACCGGGACGATCGGAGCGACGGGTCCGAACGTCTCCTCGCGAAGGAGGTCGGTTTCCGTCGGCGCGCCCGTGACGACCGTGGGGGCGAAGAAGTGACCGTTCGGCTGTCCGCCGTCGTCGCCACCGACGACGAGCTCCGCTCCGGCCGCGACGGCGGCCTCGACCTGGGCGGCGACGCGTGCCCGCTGGCTCGCCGATACGAGAGGGCCGACATCCGTCTCGGCCTCCAGGGGGTCGCCGAGCACGAGCGAGCGCGTGTACTCGACGAACGCGTCGAGGAACTCGTCGTACACGGGCGCCTCGACGTAGAAGCGCTCGGCCGAGGTGCACACCTGGCCGGCGTTCAGGAAGGCCGCCCACGCGCCGCCCTTCGCCGCGACGTCGATCCGCTCGGCAACGTCGGCGCAGACGATGAACGGATCCTTGCCCCCCAGCTCGAGGTTGATCCTGGCGACCCGGTCGGCGGCGAGGTGCGCGATACGCTTGCCCGTCTCGACCGAGCCGGTGAACGCGACGAGATCGACTCGCTCGTCGCGAACGAGCGCCTCGCCGACGTCCCCCGCCCCGGCCACCGTGTTGACGACGCCAGGCGGAAGGTGCTCGAAGCACGGCGCGAGCGCGAGGGTGGAGAGGGGTGTGAGCTCTGACGGCTTGCACACCACCGTGTTGCCGGCCGCGATCGCCGGCGCCACCTTCCACCCAAGAAGGAGCAGCGGGTAGTTCCACGGCACGATGCAGGCGACGACGCCGAGCGGCTCTTTCAGGACGAGGGAGAGCTGCGTCGCCTCGATCGACGGAATGACGCGCCCGGCGAAGTTCCGGCCCATCTCGGCGTAGTAGTCGAACGCCGCCGCCGTCCAGCCGACCTCGTCGGCGTTCTCGACCAGCGGCTTACCGCCCTCGCGGGTCATCGTCTCCGCGAGCTCGTCGCGATGGGCTCGGAGGCGGTCGGCCACCTCGTGGAGGAGCTCCGCCCGCTCGATCGCAGGCGTCCGCGCCCAGGAGCGCGCGGCGGCGCGGGCGGCACCGACCGTGCGTTCGAGTTGCTCCCGCGTGGGCGTCCCCACCGTGGCGATCGTCTCCTCGGTGTACGGGTTCTCGACCTCGAGCGGCGCACCGTCTCCGGTCACCTGCTCGCCCCCGATGAGGAGCCGCGTCTCGGCCGCCGCGACGCTCACGCGATCTTCGCCATCACGTGCTTGACCTGCGTGTACTCCTCGACCGAGTAGATCGACATGTCCTTGCCGTACCCCGACTGCTTGAAGCCACCGTGCGGCATCTCGGAGACGAGCGGAATGTGGTCGTTGATCCAAACGGTGCCGAACTCGAGCTTCCGAGCCGCGTTCAGCGCCCGTCCGACGTCCCGCGTCCAAACGGAAGCGGAGAGCCCGTAGTCGACGTCGTTCGCCCAGGCGATCGCCTGGTCGTCCTCGGCGAAGCGCTGCACGGTGACGACGGGGCCGAAGACCTCACGCTTCACGATCTCGTCCTCTTGGTCGACGTCGACGACCACCGTCGGCTTGACGAAGAAGCCGCGGTTCCCGTTCGAGTCGCCCCCGGTGAGGACGCGGGCCTTCCCGCCCGACGTCGCCCGCTCGAGGAAGCCGAAGACGCGCTCCTGCTGGCTTTGCGAGATCACCGGACCCATCTCGATCTCCTCGCCCTCGGCGGGGTCACCCACGCGAAGCGACTCGACGGCGGGCACGAGCTCCTCGAGGAGGCGGTCGTAGACCCGCGGGCCGGCCACGATCCGGGACGCCGCGGTGCAGTCCTGGCCCGAGTTCCAGTAACCGGCGATCTTGATCCCCTCTGCGACCGCCGCGGGGTCGGCGTCGTCGAAGACGACGACGGGCGCCTTACCGCCGAGCTCGAGGTGGACGCGCTTGAGCGTCTCGGCGGCCGCGCGAGCGACCTCCTTCCCGGTCGCGACATCCCCGGTCAGCGAGACCATCCGGACGGCGGGATGGCGAACGATCCCTGATCCGACGGGCTCGCCGTCGCCCGTGATGACGTTCAAGACGCCGGGCGGGAAGATCTCGGCCGCGTACTCGGCGAGCATGAGCGTCGTGAGCGGGGTCTGCTCCGACGGCTTGAGCACGGTCACGTTGCCGGCCGCGAGCGCGGGGCCGATCTTCCAGACGCCCATCATGAGCGGGTAGTTCCAGGGCGCGATCTGGCCGACGACGCCGACCGGCTCGCGGCGAATCATCGACGTATAGCCGCGCATGTACTCGCCCGTCGCGCGCCCTTCGAGGCAGCGGGCGGCGCCGGCGAAGAAGCGGAGGTTGTCGGCCGAGACGGGGATCTCGTCGTGGACGACGGAGCTCGGCTTCCCGACATTCGCCGACTCGACCGAGCGAAGCTCGTCCGCGTGCTCGTCGAGCGCGTCGGCGAGGGCGAGGAGCATCTCGGCCCGCTCCTGGGGCGTCGTCTCGCGCCACTCCGGGAGCGCCCGCTTGGCGGCGTCGACGGCGCGCTCGACGTCGGCCTCGCGCCCGCGGGGTACCTCGGCGATCACCTCGCCGGTCGCGGGGTTCAGAACCTCCTGCACCCCGCCGTCGACGGCCTCGACCCACTCCCCGCCGACGAAGTTCTTGTGCTGCGAGACGGTGACGCTCATGAGCTCCTCCGATTCCTCGTTTGGCCGTTTCCTCGCGCTTCGCCGTCGCCGGCGAGTCCGTCCAGCCGCCGACCCCAGTCGTATACCTGCTTCCAGAGCTCCAGGTAGACGAAGCTCTCGGTCGATACGACGGCGTCGAGCGACCGGACGCGGTTGATGATGTCGAGCAGGTGGCGCCGGTCGGTGCAGAGCACCTCGACGAGGAGGTCGAACTGCCCGGCGGTGACGACGACGTAGCCCGCCTCCGGCCACGCCGCGATGGCGTCGGCGACGGGCTCGGGCGGGCCGTTCGTCTTGATTCCCAGCATCGCCTGCGCGTCGAATCCGAGGCCGAGCGGGTTGGTCACGCCGGTGACCTCGAGTACATTCGCGCGACAGAGCCGCGCATAGCGGTTTCGGACGGTCGCCTCGGACACGCTGAGGCGGAGCGCGATCTTCCGGAAAGACTCGCGCCCGTTCTCCTGGAGCGCCTCGATGATCTCGCGGTCGAGCCAGTCGACCGACTGCGGCCGGCCGACCGGCCCTCGCTCGACGATCCGGTCGCTACGCGCCATCGCGATTGCCGAATGCACGTCTCTGGGCCACCATCGCGACGCTTCCGCGCAACCCTAGCAGGGTCCGGTGCGCAATACGCAAAAAGATCACCGCGTGCCGAGCGGCATGCGCAGCACGCGTGGCAGGGCCGCGACGCTGCGAGCGGCGAGCGACGCCCGCCGGCCTCGCTCCTCCGCCTCCTCGACCGCGAGTGTCGCCGTCCGGATGAGGCCTCCGCCCAGCCGCTTCACCGGCTCGGGCGGAAGGCTCGCCTGCGGCCTTCGCACGAGCGGGAAGGCACGCCACTCGTCGTCGCGACCGAGGGCGAGCGAGGCGAGGATGCGGCCGCCGAGCCAGCTCGGGCCGACGCCGTGGCCCGAGTAGCCGACGCCGACGTGCACGCGCGTGCCGGGGAGCGTCAGGAAGAACGGGAAATGGTCGGCGGAGACGTCGATCGGGCCGCCCCAGGCC
>JALZFU010000265.1 GCA_030861385.1 Actinomycetota bacterium | reverse complement strand
ATGCCGGCGCTCGGTCGCGATGGACGGTGACGAGGAACCGCGGCGAGTAGTAGCAATGCACCTCGACGAGGCCGTCTTCGTCGGGCGCCCAGCCGTAGACGACGAGGAAGACGAAGTCGTCGTACTCTTCGAGCTTCGGCCGCTGGCCCCACGTGAGCGAGTCCTCGATCGCGAGCTCGTGGAACCCAAAGGCCTGTTGGAGCTTCCGAAGGTCGGCCTCGCATGGCCCGCGGACATCGAGCCAGAGGTAATCGCCGGGCGCGAGAGCGTCGCGGAGGCGCGTTGGGTCGAGGTCGACCTCGGTGGTTCCGCCGCCGTCGACGAGGCAGCCTAGAGCCACCGCTTGAGGCGGAAGAACCCGAGCATCCCGGCGAGCACGGCGACGAGGATCCCGAGGATGACCCAGAACGCCTCCCGGGTTCCCTCGCCCGGGAAGAGGACGTTCATCCCGAAGACGCTCGCGACGAGCGTGAGCGGGAGGAGCGTCACGCTGATCACGGTCAGGAGCCGGAGGACGTCGTTTTGTCGGTGCGAGATCACGGACTCGTTCGTCGACTCGAGGCCCTCGACAACCTCCTTGTAGTTGTCGAGGAGATCCCAGATCCGCTCGGCGGCGTCGCCGAGGTCGTCGAAGTAGAGCTCGAGGTCCTCCGGCAGGAAGCGCTCGGTCGAGCGCTCGAGGGCGCGAAGCGTTGCCCGCTCGGGCTTGATGATCTTTCGGTAGGCGATGATCTCCTGCTTGGCGTTCGAGATGTCGCGGACGACCTCCTCGCTTCGCCCTTCGTACATCTCGTCCTCGATCCGTTCCAGCTTGTGGCCGATCTTGTCGAGAATCGGGAAGCAGTAGTCGAAGAGGTCGTCGAGGACGTGGTAGAGGAGGTAGCCCGACCCCTTGGCGAAGAGGTCCTCGCGCCGCGCCTCGTCCTCCTCACAGCGTCGGAAGAGGTACGTGACGGGATGGAGCTCGACGTTCGGGAGCGTGATCAGGAACTCGTGACCGAGGAAGACGTCGAGCTCGGCGGCGTTCAGCCGCTGAACCGCCTTGTCGTAGAACGGGAAGTGAAGGACGACGAAGAGGTAGTCCGGGTACTCGTCGATCTTCGGCCGCTGGCGCTTCGAGAGCACGTCCTCCACGTCGAGCTCGTGGAACCCGAAGCGCTCGGCGAGCTCGGCGGCCTCGACGGACGTCGGCCGGTCGACGTGGACCCAGGTCAGTCCATTAGCCGAGAGTTCCGCGATGCGCGGCTCGAGCCGCGCGACGGCGTCGCCCACCGGCCCACGCGCTCGTCCGCGCCTGATGCGAGGCCTGGGGAGAGTTGGCCGCGGCATGGGTACGTAGCGGGTCGTCCGTTCGCATAACCGAGTTCTCGAAGTCTAGCTCGAACGTTCCGGAGCGGCTCCCCGGGTGTCCAGCCGCCGCATCGTCGGCCCGGTCGTCGGCGCGCGGTGCCGCCAAATGCGCCTGCAGGTTTAGCGCGTGCAGGCGCTTTCGGAGCGCGTGGACGGCTCGTCGGTTCTGCCCGCGGCGCTACTGCTTATCCTGAGGTATGGCTGACGCTGAGACGAGGCCGCCGCTTCCGCCCTTCACGGCGGAGACGGCGAGGCAGAAGGTTCAGGCTGCGGAAGATGCGTGGAACACGCGCGACCCCGAGCGCGTCGCGCTCGCCTACACGGTGGATTCGGAATGGCGAAACCGCGACGAGTTCTTCGAGGGGCGGGAGGCGATCATCGACTTCCTCCGGCGCAAGTGGAGCCGCGAGCTCGGCTACCGACTGCGCAAGGAGCTCTGGTGCTTCACAGATAACCGCATTTCCGTTCGGTTCGAGTACGAGTCCCACGACGCGGACGGCCAGTGGTGGCGAAGCCACGGCAACGAGCACTGGGAGTTCGCCGAAAACGGTCTCATGCGCCGCCGTGACGCGAGCATCAACGACTACAAGATCGACGCGAGCGAGCGGCGCATAGCAGTGGGCGCGAACCCGGCGAGCGACTGAACCCGGCACGCCGGGATTACGGCAATCGCTCGACGCCCAAACGGCGCGCCGCGAGATGGGAGCCCGACCTCCGGAGCTCGACGAAAGGTCGCTTCCCGAGAACCACTACCGCGAGGCGTCCGTGAAAGGAGCGGACGTGGGCTCGTCCGGCGACCTTCTCGTCCTCGACTTCAAACTTCGCCTATAACCCATCGTGCGCGTACTACCCGCGCTGGGTGTGCCCGCTCGCTCCAACGGCGACTGGCTTCCCATAACGTCACCGCCGGCGAGCAGACGACGTAGGCGGGCAAGATCGAGGAGAAGAAATGAAGATCACGATTATCGGCGCCGGGAACATGGGCCGCGCGATCGCATCCCGTGCGGTCGCCGGGGGCCACGACGTGGAGATCGCCGACCACACGCCGGAGAAGGCGCAGGCGCTCGCCGAAGAGGTCGGCGGGACGGCTCTCGAGCCGGGTGGAAAGATCGGCGGGGAGGTTGTCGTCCTCGCCGTCTACTACCCGGCGCTCGCGGCGGCGCTCGACGAGTACCACGAGCAGCTCGGCGGGAAGGTCGTCGTCGACATCTCGAACCCCATCGACTTCGAGACATTCGAGGGCCTTGCCGTCCCGCCCGACTCCTCCGCGGCCGAGGAAGCCGCGCAGCGCGTTCCGGATGCCTCCGTCGTGAAAGCGTTCAACACGACCTTCGCGAATACGCTCGTCCCGGGCGAGGCGCACGGGCAGCAGCTCGACGTCTTCATCGCCGGCGACGACCAGGCCGCGAAGGCGAAGGTGCGAGAGCTGATCGAAACCAGCGGCCTGCGCGCCATCGACGTCGGGCCTCTCCGCCGCGCGCGTCAGCTCGAGCAGCTCGGATTCCTGCACATCTCGCTTCAGGAGCCCCTCGGAACGGGTTTTGCAAGCGCGCTCAAGGTGCATCCATGACGGCCAACGGTGCACCGGGTCTCATGCGCGCCTAAGACGTGGATCTCGGGCTCGCAGGCAAGGTCGCACTCGTAGGCGGCGGGAGTCGTGGAATGGGCCGTGCGACCGCTCACGCGCTCGCGCGCGAGGGCGCCTCCGTCGCGCTCTTCGCCCGCAACGCTGGTGAGCTCGACCGCGCCGCAAAAGAAATTCGCGAGGCGACGGGAGTCCAGACCCTTGCCGTCCCGACCGATGTCACTTCCGCCGAGGAGTGCGAGCGCGCGATCGCCGAAACCGTCGAGCACCTCGGTGGCCTGGACATCCTCGTCCCCAACATGGGCGGCCCGCCGTACCGCAGTGAGCTTCCGGACGCCGAAGCTGACTGGGTCCAGGCGTGGGAGCTCGTGACGCTGAGCGTTATCCGGCTCTGCCAGCACGCCGTCCCACGGATGAGGGCGCGGGGCGGCGGGAGCATCGTCGTCATCACGACCACGGCCGTTCATCAACTGATTCCAGGTGTCGCCCTCTCGGGTGTCTCGCGTCTCGCGACCACGGGGTTCGCCAACTACCTCGCCCGCGAGCTCGCGCCGCACCGCATTCGCGTCAACACGCTTTTGCCCGGTTGGATCGCAACCCAGCGGGTGCTCGACCTCGCCGAGGGCGAGGCCCACGAGCGCAAAGTCTCGCTCGATCAGGTCTATGCGGAACAGACGGACGCGATCCCGCTCGGGCGCTTCGGCGAGCCGGAAGAAATCGCAGACGCCGTTGCTTGGCTTGCGTCGGAGCGATCCTCGTACGTCACGGGGATCAACCTGCGCGTCGACGGGGGCTGGTGCGTCAACCCGACGTTCTGAGGTAGGGGCGTAGCCGATCTACGGCCGCCGCTCGCTCGGCGGATAGTCGCACCGACCGGAGCAACCGCCGGACCACCAGCACGTGCAACCCTCGTACCGATCACGAGCGTCTTGTAACCGCCGGCGCGGCCGAAGAAGGCCGCGTGCATCGCCGCCGACAGGTGTGCCGGATTCCGCAGCGAGTAGTTCGAAGTCGGCTGCGTACCGAGAGAAGCGGTGCACCCTCCAAGCGGAGGGACTTCCCGGTATCGCTCAACCGCTCGCTCGGGGTTGCGTCAACGCGAGCCTCGTTTGGGTTTCAGGTAGAGGCGGGTCTCCCCCGATACTGAGGAGAGGATGAGGTTCCGCTCGCTGGCGATCGCGTTGGCCGCTGCGACCGTGGGTGGCTCGCTCGGCTACTACGTGAGCGGGGAGCACTCGCGCGCCACGGTGACGACGGGAGGTCGCACCGTCACGGCCACGAAGACGGTCACCCACACAGTGGTCCGCACGATCGCGCGACCGGACCGCCGCGCAGGGAAGCGTGTGTTCGCAGCCATCTGCTCGAGATGCCACACGCTCAATGCCGGAGATTGGAGGGGCGACCGCGTGAACCTCGCCGACCTCGAACCGTCGTATCAGGCGATCGTCGAGAAGGTGACGGATGGGGGGATCGTTATGCCCTCGTTCGAGGGGAAGCTGAGCAAGCGGGAGATACGGGACGTCGCGGCGTTCGTCGCCGCGGAAGCGGCGAGGCGGGCAGGCAAGACGCGGTAGCGGCGGGCGACCGCCTGAGGACGCGCGACGTTGCCCGACTCAACGTCGGCGCCCGCCGGCGCGCCGGTGATGACAACCATCTCGCCAATCGACCCATTTGGGGGTTACAGCCGGGGCAATCCGCCGCGCTCGGGCCCGGGGCGTGGATGCTCGCCCGCGGCTGTCTCCTTGTCGGCTGTAGGTACCGGCGCCGCCGCCCCGCAGCGGTCGGGGTCGGTCACGCGCGGCCGTGCCGCCCCCTCCGGCGCGCTACAAGGTCACCTTGAAGACGACCGGGCAGTGGTAGGAGGAGACGAGCCTGACAAACCGCCCAGGCGGTGCTCGTCTACGCCGTGGTGAGCGACGAGAGGAGGGCTTCGACTCCTCTCGTCGGTCGAGGTAACTGCGCTCTTTCGCTAAGGCACGCACGCCTCCGGTGCGTCGGCCGGGATCAGGTGGTTCTCGGATCCCCGGCGCAGGACGTAAGTCGCATAGAAGTCCGCCCCCGCCGCGCCTGCGACGGCACGGTGGACGTGCCCGAATCCCTGATCGACAAAGCCCTCGCCGGCCCCGTAAGTCTTTCTTCTGCAAGACCCGCGGAGCACGTCCTCGTACCTCAGCGAGCCGCTCACGACCGTCACGAAGACGGGCCCCGGATGCGAGTGCCAACCCGTCGCCGCGTTCGCGTCGAGTCGCACGTGCTGGACAAACACGTCGACGCCGGCGCGCCGCTTCTTGATCACCCGCTTGATCGCCTTGACGTCACCCTTTCCGAGCTCCACCTGGTTGTGAGCGGCGAGAAACCCCACTGGCACGGTCGTCGGATCGACCTGGACGACGTGCGTTGCAAACGCCGCTCCCGCGACGGAGGCCACGACGACCGCCGCGAGCCCCAACACGTATCTGAACCGCATCACTCCTCCTTCCTTGTGCCAGACACCGCACCATTGCGGTCGGCGTCGCCGAGTCCGCATCGCCTCGGTGGGCCCCTCGCCAGTCGTCCGCCTCGCCGCTGTGAGAAAGAGAAAAGCCGCACCTCAGTCTCCGAGCGGCACATGCGATCATCGGTGGGCCGCCCGCTCCTCGCGGAGTAGGGCGGAAGTATCTTCGGCACACTCGGGGCCGTCAAGCGGTCGGAGCGCGGGGACCGCGCCGGCGCACCTTCGATTCGGTTGACCGTGGTGCCTTGTAGCCGCCCTGGGGTGCGCTTCCCGCGAGGCGATTACGCTTGCCTTCCTCCATGCGTTCGGCGCCGCGCACAAGTCTGCCTCCGATTCCGCCCACGATCAAAGGTGCCGCACAAGAAACTTTCTCGGTTGGGCAAATCGCAGCGAGCGCCTCCTCGGCAGATTTCCTCTTTTTTAGGAAACAGACGCATGATTTTGGGCGAGGACGGCTGCGCCTCTTCTCGGCGCCCTCTCGTCCACGACAGCCGCACCTGGGATCCAACGAGGGCGAGCGTCCATCTGCTCCCTCCTCGTCGATGTCGCGGGGAGTATCCCGCGCTCCTGCCGTCTCCGAGGCTGCTTGACCCGTCAACGTCACATGCGCGATAACACGTTCTCGCTTGTCACGCACGAAAGGAGTGGCTGTGCCGGGGATCGAGGTCAAGAGTTTGGATTCGCCGGACGAGGTTCGGCCTTTTGCCGACAAGGGGCAGGCGGAGGTGGTGAACATCGGCGGCGGCACCGTCCTTCGCGGGACGTTCGAGCCGGGCTGGCGCTGGTCGGAGCACGTGAAGCCGATCGCGCAGACGGAGAGCTGCGAGTCTCCCCACTTCCTCTACATGCTCTCGGGCCGGATGGGGGTTGCGATGGACGACGGAAGCGAGGGCGAGGCAGGGTCGGGAGACGTCGTTCGCATCGAGCCAGGGCACGACGCCTGGGTAATCGGCGACGAGGCGGCCGTCGTGATTGATTTCGGCCCGTCACCGGCCTACGCGAAGCCCCAGTAGCAGGGCGGCCGACCGACGGCCGTCTTAGACTCCTCACCCATGCGTCGCGACCGCCTGGAGAGAGCGATTCTCGTCCTCGGCGGTCTCCTTGCCCTCGCGACCGCCGTCGTCGGCCTGATCGTCGGTCTCGGTGACGATTGGGACTCAAACGGTGAGCGCGCGCTCTGGTTTGTGCTCACGCTGGGCGGCGCAATCCTTCTCGCCGCCGGCCTTTGGTACGCCAGCCGCACGCCGTCCATGACAGCGGTGGCGCTCATCGTCCTTGGCGCCCTCGTCTCGGGCTTCGTCATCTTCTGGTCGATCGTGATCCCGATCGCCGCGATCACCGTTGCGGTCATGGCCATCATTTGGGCCCGTCGCCAGCGCGTCGCCTCGGGCTAGACGAACCGAAACGTTCGATGCCGGCCGCGCGACGCTCGAACTCATCGACGCACGCCAGGCCGTGACGATCGAGAAAATCGAAGTCGGGAGCCGTGAGCGATGGCGATTGAACGGACGAGGGAGGGAATTTGCAGCTGGACGAAGGGACGGTAACCGTCCCCTAACGGACGGTTCTGGTTCGAGGAGGTGACTTCCCGGCGGGTTCTTGGCGGGCGGCTCTGGGACCGAACACCGGCGACGAGACTCGTGACGAGGCGCACAGCGGCCCGATGAGACTGGGGGGATGCCCATGATCACGCCGCGGTCGATCTGGATTGCGACGACCTCAGAGACCGCGTACGAGCCCCTCGCCGACGGCGTCGAGGTCGATGTTGCCGTCGTCGGCGGCGGGATCGCTGGCATCACGGCCGCGCATCTGCTGAAGCGCGCTGGCAAGTCGGTCGCCATCGTCGATGCGAAGCGCATCCTCCACGGTGCCACCGGCTACACGACCGCGAAGGTCACCGCGGCGCACAACATCGCCTACGCGGCGGTCGCCAAGAAGTTCGGCGACGACGGCGCGCGTCTCTATGCTGCTGCCAACCAAGGAGCGCTCGAGCGCATCGCCCGCCTGGTCGAGGAGATGCAGATCGACTGTGAGTTCGAGCGCAAGCCGAACTACGTCTACTGCGAGTCGCCCGATGAGCGCAACCAGGTCGAGCAGGAGGTCGACGCAGCGCGGAAGGCCGGGCTCGCGGCCAAGCTCGTCGAGGAGACGCCGCTGCCATACCAGGTCGAGTGCGCCTTCCGCCTCGACGAGCAAGCGCAGTTCCATCCCCGTAAGTACCTGCTTCCGCTCGCGCAGTTCGTTGACGGGGAAGGCAGCCACGTGCTCGAGCTGACAAGAGTCGTCAAGGTCACCGGTTCCGACCGTCTGCGGGTCGAGACCGACCGCGGCGTCGTAACCGCCCGCGACGTCATCCTCGCCTCACACCTGCCGTTTCTCGACCGCGGCTTCTTCTTCGCGAAGGCCCACCCCGAACGCTCCTACGCCGTCGCCGCGCGGATCCGCGACGAGCAAGACCCGCAGGGGATGTACATCAACGTCAGCCGGCCGACGCGCTCGGTTCGCACGGCGTACGACGAGCAAGGGCTCCTGCTCCTCCTCGGCGGCGAAGGCCACAAGCCCGGCGCCGAGCCGGACACCGAAGCACGCTATCGCGCGCTCGAGGAGTTCGGGCGCCGCCACTGGCAGACCCACGAGTTCCCCTATCGCTGGTCGACCCAGGACTACAGCTCCGTCGACGGCGTCCCCTACGTCGGCCGCCTGACCCGGCGCTCCGAGCACATCTACGTCGCCACCGGCTTCAAGAAGTGGGGCATGACCAACGGGACGGCGGCGGCGCTCATCCTCAGCGACCTGATCCTCGGTCGCGACAACCCGTGGGCGAAGCTCTTCGACGCCAAGCGCCTGAAGCCGCTGGCTTCGGCGTCGACCTTCGTCACGGAGAACGCCGCGGTCGCCCGGCACTTCTTTGGCGATCGCGTGAACCGTGGCGAGCGCGCCGAGCCCGAGCAGCTGCGGCCGGGCGAAGGGGGGCTGCTCCGCCTCGGCGGGCGCAAGACCGCTGCCTACCGCGACGAGCAAGGAGAGCTGCACACCCTGTCGCCGGTTTGCACGCACATGGGTTGCCACGTCAGCTGGAATCCGGCCGAGCGCTCCTGGGACTGCCCTTGCCACGGCTCGCGCTTCGCCGGTGACGGGATGGTGATCCAGGGGCCTGCAACACGCGATCTCGAGAAGCGCGACATCGACGGCTGACCACGGCCGGTGCCGCCTCCATCTTCCCAGGTGGAGATGCCATCCGCGTCTTGCGGCAGGGCTCGGGCCGGACTAGGAATCGCGGTCGCGTACGGCATTCCCGCGCTTAGTGGCCGTCTAGCCCTGAGCTCCTTTCCTTCATTATGTGTAGTGTTGGAGCCTCACGCTTTCGCGCCAAGAGGGAGGTTCCCCATGGCCCACGAGCACCTGCGCCCGGCCTCGTTTCTCACCTCGCCCCAGGACGCCCTGGCGGCCGCGCAGGAGGAGTTTCTCTACGTCGCCTGCTTGCACGAGGGCACGGGCGTCGAGAAGCCAGATTTCCTCGCTGTCGTCGACGCCGAGGAGGGGAGGATCGTTCACGAGCTGGCGATGCCGAACACGGGCGACGAGCTCCACCACTACGGCTGGAACCGCTGCTCCTCGGCCTGCCATGGGCCGGATCGCTCCCACCTGATCGTGCCCGGCTTCCGCTCCTCGCGCTTCCACATCGTGAACGTCGCCGACGACCCGCGCCGGCCGCGGATCGAGAAGGTGATCGAGCCGGAAGAGGTCATCGCGAAGACGGGCTACACGAGGCCGCACACCGTTCACTGCATGCCGGGCGAGAACGTCGTCGTCGCCATGCTCGGCGACGCCGAGGGCAACGGCTCCGGCGGCTTCGCCGTCCTCGACGCGCAGACCTTCGAGGTGAAGGGCCGCTGGGAGAACGGCGGTGAGGTGCCGCCGCTCAACTATGACTTCTGGTACCAGCCGCGCAAGAACGTCCTCGTCTCGAGCGAGTTTGGTGAGCCAAAGGCGTACGAGAAGGGGTTTGACCTCGCCGACGTCGAGGCCGGCCGTTACGGGCGCCGGATCCACTTCTGGAACCTCGAGACGCGCACGCGCGAGCAGACGGTCGACCTCGGCGAGAAGGGCCTCATCCCCCTCGAGGTGCGCTGGCTCCACGACCCCGAGGCCGAGGAGGGCTTCGTCGGGGCCGCGCTCTCGAGCGTCATGTGGCACTTCCACCGCGCGGACGGCTCCTGGACCGCAGATCCCGTGATCGAGGTCGAGAGCATCCCGCTCGAGGGCTGGCCCTTCCCCCTGCCCGGCCTCATCACCGACCTCGTCCTCTCGATGGACGACCGCTTCCTCTACTTCGCGAACTGGCTCCACGGCGACGTGCGCCAGTACGACGTGTCGGACCCGTCGCGACCGCGTTTGACGGGTCAGCTCTGGCTCGGCGGCCTCCTCGGCAAGCCGAACGGCGCCGGGCGCGAACTCAACGGCGGCCCGAACATGCTCCAGCTCTCCTACGACGGTCGCCGCCTCTACGTGACCAACTCGCTCTATTCGAGCTGGGACAACCAGTTCTACCCCGAGCTGCGCTCCTGGCTCCTGCGGATCGACTGCGGCCGGACGGGCGGCATGGAGATTGACCGGAGCTTCTTCGTCGATTTCCACGATCGGCCCGACGGGCCGGCGCGCGCGCATGAAGTGCGCCTGCAAGACGGCGACTGCACCACCGAGATCTTCCAGTGACCGCGGCCAACAGAGAACGACGAGCTAAATCCGGTGAGCCGCCGCCTACGACACGCGGCCCGTCCGTCGCCGCCCTCTAACCCGCGTGGGCGCGGTTCGCTCGGACGTTGCGCGCTAAACCGTTTCCATCGCTTGCTCGTATGGAACAAGCGTCGTGACGGTGTCCTGCGGCAAGAAGGAGGGCCGACGATGAAGCGGTTCCTGCTCGTTCTCGCGACCGTTCTCGCGCTGGCAGCTTGGGCGCTTCCCGCCACCGCTGCCCGAGCCGAGCTTCCGGACGCCACCTGCAACACGGGAACGGCGACTGCGCACTCGAGTATCCCGATGATCGCTCCGGGCAACGAAGTCGCGCACGCGAGCGTGCCGTGCGGGTAGCGGGCCGAGACGCGGAGCGGGGGCGGAGCAATGCCCCGCGCCGGCTCCCCTAGCGACGGCTCCCGATGTCCCTGCGTCGCAGCCTCCTTACACTCGTCTGCGGCTTCAGCTCCGGCGTGCACGCCGCCCTCGTCCCGGAGCATCTGGAGGAGACGCCGGCCATCGGCGTGGCGTTCATCCCCGCCGCGGTCGCCGTCGGCCTCTGCACGCTCGCGCTCGTCCGCTGGCCCGCGAGCCCCTGGCCGCCTCGTCTCGCCGTACTTCTCCTTTTCGGGATGATCGCGGCCTACGTGGTCGCCGTAACCGTGGCGGTCCCCGGTGTCGAGGGAACTCCCGAGCCCGTCGAGGACATCGCGATCGCGACGAAAGTCGTCGAGTTCGTCGGCTTGGCGATCGCCATCACGCTCAGCGGAGGAAGGGAAGAGGTGCCGCGGAGACAGTTCGTCGCGACGTCCGAAGCGAGCGACTTCGGCGGCAGAACGCACGCAGTGCCGTAGGAGGTCGGTAGCGGCCGCACGCTTCTATCTCGCGGCCGCGCGGCGGCGGTACTCCTCGCCATAGGGCAGCTCGGCAGGTAGACGCGGCGAACGACCGCCGACGAAGGGAAGCCCGATCACGCAGATCGGCGTCGTCGACGCTTCGCCGCCGCTCGCCACGCAGCCGTCCGAAAATCAAGCGGTAGCGGCGACCGTGCAATCGAACTGTTCTCGAGCGGACGCGGCCGATTCCCAGTTCGGTCGCACCGGGACTCCGCGAGGCTTGAGCGACGGCTCGAGGCCGGCACATAATCGCCCGGTGCCGGCTGCCTACCGCTTCCTCGACCGGTGGATAATCCCCGCACCGATCGAGCAGGTCTACGACGCCGTCGGAGACCCGCTCCGGTACGAGGAATGGTGGACCGACTTCGTTCTCCGCGCGAGCGGCGACGCCGGCCCTCCGGCGCCGGGGAAGCGGAACGAGCTGCTCGTCAAGGCATATCTCCCGTACAAGGTGAACTTCGGCCTTGAAGTGATGGAGGCCGAGAGGCCGCGCCGGATCCTCTCGCGGTTGTCGAAGGACTTCGACGGAACCGGGCTCTGGACGCTGCAGGAAACCGCCGATGGGACTGAGGCGACGCTCGACTGGCGCCCGTCGGTCAATCACCCGCTGATCAAGTACCTGACACCGGTGCTGCGCCCGCTCTTCCG
>JALZFU010000260.1 GCA_030861385.1 Actinomycetota bacterium | reverse complement strand
GGCTCGGGCTCGGCGTCCTCGGCATCGCGGTCGGTGCGAAGCTCTATCCGCTCGTCCTCGCGCCGATCGCGCTCGCGTACGTCGCGCGCCGTCGCGGCGGGCGGGAGGCGCTGGCCGCCGCCTCCGTCTTCGCCGCCGTCCTCGCGCTCGTCTTCGTCCCGTTCGCGGTCGTCGCGCCGGACGGACTCGCGCATTCGCTCGAGCGCCAGGCCGGCCGCCCGCTCCAGATCGAGAGCCTCGGCGCCGGCTTGCTCCTTGCGGCGGACCGGGTCGGCCTCTACGAGGCGCGGGTCGAGTCGAGCCACGGCTCGCAGAATCTCGCGGGGGGAGCGCCGGACGCGCTCGCGAAGGCGCAGACCCTCGTCCAGGCGCTCGCGGTCGTGGGCGTCTGGCTCGTCTTCGCGCGGACGCGTCGTGAAACGCCGGCGCTCTTTGCCGGCTCGGCGGCTGCCGTCGCCTCGTTCGTGGCGTTCGGCAAGGTCCTCTCGCCGCAGTTCCTGATCTGGCTCCTCCCGCTCGTGCCCCTCGTCCCCGGCCGAGCCGGGATCGCCGCGGGCGGGGCGTTCGCCGCGGCGCTCGTCGCGACGCAGGCCTGGTTTCCGTACCGCTACTGGGACGTGGTCGCCCTCGAGCCCGTCGCGTGGCTCGTCCTCGTCCGCGACCTCCTCCTCGTCCTCCTCCTCCTCGTCCTCGTCGCCGCTACGAGACGGGTACGCGCAGGGGCCGGCACGCCGTAGCGCGACCGTCGCGTTCGCACTCGACGACGACGCCTTCGATCCGGACGTCGCCCTGAGCGGGGTGGAAGCGGACCGGCATCCCGCTTCGGAGCCTCCGGATGACGAGGTCGGCCTCGACGCCGATCACCGAGTCGTGGGGACCCGTCATTCCAGCGTCGGTGATCGCGGCGGTGCCGCCCGGTTGGACGCGCGCGTCGTTCGTCTGGACGTGCGTATGCGTCCCGAGCACGGCGGTGACGCGGCCGTCGAGCAGGCGCGCGAGGGCGATCTTCTCGCTCGTCGCCTCGGCGTGGAAGTCGACGACGATCACCGGCGTCGCCCGGCGCGCCTCCTCCACGAGATCGTCCACGACCACGAAGGGGTGGACGGCGACCTCCAGGAAGAGCTGGCCTTGCAGGTTGAGGACCGCGACGGGCGTGCCGTCGGAGGCCGGCGCCACGGCGATCCCCCGACCCGGCGCGCCCTCCCCGCCGAGGTTCGCCGGGCGGAGGACGCGCGGATTGGAGGCAAGCACGGGGACGAGGTCGCGCTGGCGCCAGACGTGGTTTCCGGTAGTGACGACGTCGGCCCCGGCCGCGAGGAGCCGATCGGCGAGCTTTGCCGTCAGCCCCATCCCGTCGGCGGCGTTCTCCCCGTTCACGACGCAGAAGTCGACCTCGAGCTCGTGCCTTAGCTCGGGCAGGCGGGCCTCGACCGCGCGACGTCCCGGAGCCCCGAACACGTCTCCGAGGAAGAGGATCCGCATCGAGATTCGAAGTCGAATCTCTACGGCGTCGCGAGAGACGCTGCCGCGTGCGTCTCGAGATGTACGTGCTGGCCCCGGTCCTGCGTGTAGCGGGCGAGGCCGGCCCGCTCGACCGACGAGACGTCGATCACCTGCCCGACCTTCGTGCGCGCGGCGACGACGGTCGACCCGACCGTGAGCGCGGGGTCGATCTCGATGTTCGTGAGCGCGACCACGACGCCGGGGTTCCCGGCCGGCTGCAGCTCGACGCGCTTCCCGTACGGGCGGCCGTCGACGATCCGATCCGAGATCGCGATCACCGTCCCGTCCACGGGCGCATAGACGTCGGTGCCGGCGGGCGCGCCGACGTCGAGCCCGCCCGTCTGCGGTCCGCTACCGCCTTCCAGGAGGTAGTAGCGCAGGCCGGAGCCGCCGTCGCCCACCAGGCGCTGGATGAGACGCCGAAAGACGCCGGCGTTGGCCTGGCTCCCGACGGGCTCGAGGGGGAGCGTCGTCGGCCCCGAGGCGTGGTAGCCGATCGCCGTGACGCGCGCCTGGTTGATCGGGAGGAGGATCCGAAGCGTCTCGCGCATCGCGACGACCTGGGGCCGCGGCGGCCCTGAGGGCAGGAGGCGCTGAGCCGGCGCGGGACCGGCGGCGCCGACGATCTCGCGCTCGCCGGGGCCGAACGCCGTGAGGAGGAGAACGACGAGCGCGACCGCTGCCAGGACCGCGAGCGCGAAGGCGCGTCTTGCGCGCCTCGCTCTCGCCTCTTGCTTCTCTCGCAGCGCGGCACGAGCGGCAAGTCCCGGTGCCTCGGGCCACGCCATCGCCGGGACGCTATCCGAGCGTCGAGTCTCGTTCAACCGGCGGGCGGTCCTGCCCGCGGCACCCGCGGGCTCGCTCCACTCGAGCGCGAGCGAGCCGTCCACGGAGGGAGCGTCCCACGAGTCGACCAGCCCGCGTGCGCGCGAGTGCCCGTCCAGTTGCTGATCGTACGGTCGGTGCACGGGCTATCCTCGGCCGAGGATGGTCGGTCGGCCCGAAGCACGGTGACAGGGCCGGCGGACGGCCTTCGGCGCGACGGCGCTCGTGAAGACGTCCTTCTCGCCGCGCGCGGCGTCGGCCGCCGCTACGGCAGCCGGGTCGCGCTCGCCGCGACGGACCTCGACG